>NZ_JBPAOH010000159.1:0-18482 GCF_050875635.1 Tolypothrix sp. VBCCA 56010 | reverse complement strand
TAAGCTTTGATTATTTTTTGCCGAAAATCGACGGAGTAAGGTTTCATCTTAAACATTGAACCACTGGTTTTATTGTACTACACCTACCTGCAATCCGCTGTATGTCTTGCCAAGTTTCATTAACTTGAGGTTGAATGTCTAAGCTATCAGAAACATCAACGCATACCCACTGCAAGAAGCTTTTCAAGTTATCCAAAATGGAATTTTCGGCTTGCTGTAAATCTAATTTTGCTGTCTGATAACCCTGCTCTCTCGCGTATGACAGCAAATTCTCCAAAAGCCAAGTTTTACCCATTTTCTGCGGAGCTTTGATGCGAATCAGCGCTCCTGGTTGTAAAATCTCTTGATAGCATTTTACCTCACTAGGAGGTCTTTCAATATATATATTTGGGGATACTGTTGATGATAATGGCGATTTGAAATTCTGAGATTCAATTAACTCTGGGATTAAATGTTGTTTGATTCCCGCTGTCAAGATAGCATTACAACCTAATTTATAAGCAAAATCATAACCTTTACCCGCTCCCAGTCCATCATAAAAACCAACAGCAAATTCAATTGCAGCTTTATCTTGAATTTCCTGACTCATCCCCACTACATAATTAATATGTCGGGCAATTTCCGCAGCTTGATATTTGGAATGGCAAGCATTGAGGACAACACACTCGATTTGATTTGCAAATAATTCAAATAAACCAGCTAAAGCTGACCCATCAACAAATTTGACTGCACCCGTTTCATCTTCAAATACTAAACCTTCTTCTTGAGAACCATGCCCAGAAAAGTGAATAATATGTGGTTGATATGTCAAAATAGCTCTACGTATATCTCTGGGACGTATAGCTGATGCTGCACTAATTGAAAATAGGTCACGATTCTCTGATAGTCTCAATCCTTCCTTAATATCGCGCATTTCCTCAGCTAGACGCAGTTGGCTGGTTTTTTTAGGATTTGCTGATAAAAGTAAGATATTCCGAGTATAAATGCTCATTATAAAGCTAAATTTTTAAAGAGCAACAGCGCTATTACCAAGCGACTCCTGTGGAGTATCGCCTTAATTATATATCTCACACTTTTTGGGTAATATTCCTGAAATACTTTTCAGGTCAGGACTTACGCAACTGGGCTATAAAATATGAGAGCATCTCGTGAATCATACACGTTTTGAAAATTGCTCATGCTATCCGCACTACAGAGACGAATCAAATGGCTGTGGAAACCGTTTCAATTGCAACCGGGTAAACCTGCGATCGCTTTAGGATTGCGAACTGCCTTGGCATTGTGTGTACCAATTATATTGGGAGTTGTTGCCGATCGCATCAGTTGGGGAACAACGGCAGCTTTAGCAGCCCTCTACGTTAGTATTGCTGATGTGGGTGGTGCTTATAGTCACCGAGCGGTTGTCTTGTTGGCAGCAATGATTGGTGTGGCTGTGGCTATGCCTTTAGCTACTGTTGTCGGTTCTAGCTGGTGGTTGGCAGTAATAGTCACGTTTCTCTGGGTGTTTGCGGCGGGGTTGATGGGATTGTATGGCAACTCAGCCAATACTGTTGGTTTTATCACCTCGATGATGTTTGTAGTATCGATTGCCGCACCTATTCCACCGACACTACTGCAACGATTAGCGCTGTGTCTAGCAGGTGGCAGTTGGGCAATGATATTGTCTTTGGGGCTGTGGCTGGTACACCCCTATAAACCTGTCCTCAAAGCTGTTGCTAAATGCTATCTCAACTTAGCTGCTTTGATAGAGCAAGCCAGTCAGTTCAACCAAGGTGCGATTTCGCCGCAACAGCGCTTACGCGAGATGGTACTTTTACAGGATGCGCTGACACGGGATATAGAAACAGCCCGCAAAGTTTGGTCGGCAGTCCGCTACTCGCGCCAAGGAGCGAGTTGTCGGGGCATTCAACTACTAGTTTTACTTGAAGATGCAGGTCAATTAATGACTGTGGTGGTAGCGTTGACAGAGACGCTGGAGGTTGTGGCGGAACATCCACGATTAGCTGTGTTAGAAGTGGAAATTCAGCAAGTTATGCAGCAACTCGTCAGCGCCATGCGTATATTGGCAAGGGCGATCGCATCTGGTGGAAGGACGACACTACTACTAACAGAACTCGATCGGGCGATCGCGACTTTAGAAAGCAAGCGGCAAAATCTGCAAATTCAACATTATCAACATACCCATGACTATTACGGGTTAATAAATATCCGCAAGATAGTTAGTAGTATGCAAGCCCTTACAGAACAGCTACATACAGATGTAGATATTGCTGCAAAACTACAAAACGATCAAAAAATCAGCGTCACACAACCTAATATTAATAAATTGACGGTATGGGATCGAACTTCAATTTTCAATACTTTACGCGATAATCTGACATTGCGCTCAACAAGCTTGCGTCATGCTCTACGCTTAGGATTGACCGCAGCACTCGCCATAGGGCTAGCAGATTGCCTGCAAATTCCCAGAGGAAACTGGGTAGCGCTGACGGTACTTGTCATCTTAAAGCCCAACTTTGGCGGAACGTGGAAAACGGCAGTACAACGCATAGGCGGTACAATCCTCGGGGGAATTCTGGCGATTCTCTTGGCATCTTTAATACACAATCACCTGCTGCTATTAGCAAGTATGTTTGTGTTGACATTCATCGCCTTTGCTCTAAAACCGTTAAACTATGGTTTGTATGTATTATTACTCACTCCCTTGATTATCTTGCTAATCAACATTACTAATACAGGTAACTGGGAAATTAGCTTGGTTCGTATCTTAGATACATTAATTGGTGGTGGATTGGCTTTAATTGGCGGCTATTTACTATTTCCTAGTTGGGAACGTCAGCAATTACCCGCCCAACTAGCGAAAACGCTCAAAGCGGATCTCACCTACTTTCAACAAGTTATCGCTAACTATATCGATTCCACCGAAAATATTGACTCTATTCCACCAGTACGGCATCGAGCAGCTTTAGAAAACGCCAACGCTACAGCAGCTGCACAAAGGTTGCTGAGTGAACCTCGTCATCTACAGGGAGAAGTGGAACCCGTAATGACTTTGCTTGCCTACACGCGCAGCTTTTATAACTCAGTCACAACCTTAACAGAACATTTGCGAGAATTTAGCGGACAGTACCCGTTGCCAGGTTTACAGCTATTTGAAACCGCAATAATTCGGGTTTTAGAGAACTTGGTAGATGTCCTGCAACACAAACTGCCACTCCAGCCATTGCCAAATCTCGATACACAAGTAGAAGAAATTCATGACCACATCCAGCAGCTACACACAAATCGGATGGCAGAACTGACAACACGTCCCTATGATATAACTCCTACATTGCAAGCAGTGCGAGACAAAACTGTTATCTCTACAGAAGTAGCTCGAATTGCTCGTGAAGTCTGTATTATGCACAAAGCGATCGCTCGTTTCCAAGCCGACCTATGGGGATAATATTGTGTCCGGCTACGAAATCACCTATTTGGCTGAAAAGCGATCGCTTGCTCAAATTGCCAAAACTTTCTTATGTGAAATTGGAGACGGTAATGAAAAGCGATCGCACTGGGTTATAATCAAGTACTGAAATCATCGGATTTTAGAGCCAATGTACCCAATGATGATTTTACCTGGTCCTAATTCTTCACAGAAATGAAGCCGCCAAGCTCCTGCACCAGTCATCCGCAAATGCCAACTAAAAATACGTTTCTCACCATCAGGACACTTAAAGGTTAGTTCTTGTTTAAACTGCCTGAGCCTTGATTCACTTTCCGGAGTAGCCTTGCTAGGAATATTGTCTGAATTAAAAGCTCCATTTGTCCAAATCTGGCAGTATTTCTCAAGCTCAAACAACCGTTTTACAACCTGTCGTAGCATTGGGTTTCCTGGGTAAAGACTTTGGATCTGCTTGCCAACATCTTCACAAAATTCCAAACTGGGAAATAACTCGTTTCTCCTATTCCAGAGATCAAATCCATCACTCACTTGAATACGGATGCGTTTTTCTATCCAATCAGCGTGTTCATGTACATGGTTGCTACGACTAGCATGGATAATCTCTACTATTTCATGGATTACTTGCTCATCTTCATCAAGTTGTCTGGCTTCTATTTCTATGCGGCTACAATCCCAGCATTCTTCTGAAAGCAAGCTGACTGCGATTGTGTTAAGCATATGGGCAACACCGAGTCCAATCGCTAGTTCTCCCTGATGATAGAATTCAGACAATCCAGCATTATTTTCAAGGTCTTGAATCTCCGAATTTGCAATATCGGTTGAAAAAGGAGCTTTAGTTGCAAGAGTCTTGATAAAAACTCGCTCAACTTGATCTGCATCATTAAACCAGCGACCCAGAGGATAGTTAGGTGCAAGTATTATTGTATAGAAATTTTCTTTAGTGCGAAGACTTACCTTCACTCCCTGAGCTTTAACTGCTTTTATCATCTTAATTAGCTCAGACATTCTTTGCTGTACTATTTGCTCATTTGAAGCAGGATTCCGCAGAGACAGTTCATTTAATATTAAGTCAAAATCCACCTTTTACTCCCCCGCAGGCTCAAGTAAAACATCTAAACTTTTTTCCCATTCATCGAAGAACCCATCGGGCCATTTGTCAATTCTGCCGTTTCTATCAATATGCGGTGATACTACTTCTGTAATAGGTTGCCCTTGTTTTTCTTGACGCTGAAAATAATGTAACTGAACATCATCTGGCTTAATTTTTCCACTATGAACTGCAAGACGAATACCATTTAAAACATGGTCGCTGTGAGTTTCAATTACAACTTGAATACCACAACTAGCTGCAAGCGATAATAACTCACCCATCTTGACTTGCCCTTTAGGATGTAGATGTGCCTCTGGATTTTCAATTATAATTAGTGTACCTGGAGAAGACGCTAATACTGCCACAATAATCGGTAATGTATAGCTAATTCCAAATCCGACATTAGTAGTACGATAGGGGTTACTATCCCCATATAAATATTGCAAACTCATCAAACCTATATCTGAATTTGAGTTGATTTTAATCCTTGTACCAGGACTAACTTCTCTCATCCATCCTTCAACCTGGCTGCTAAGAGCGTTAGATTTTGCCATCGGATGTCTTAGTTTACTTTGAAGAACATCTTTATCTTGATTAATCGCTAAAAAATGTGCTGTGTATTCTCCTTTAGTGCCTACCTGTCCTAGTCGTCGCACTTGATAATCTGACATATCATAAGATGTTCGTGGACCGAGACGTTCTGCCTGTAAGTAGTGAAATCTCTTATTAAAAAGACTTAATTTGTAGACACCAGGATCAACTGATAAGGATTGCGTATCTAAAGTATTTAAAACATCTGCATCTGTCTTAATTTGGTCATAGCTAAAACGCCAAATCCCTTTTTTTTCATCTTTCCAAATAATCTCAAAACTAAGATAATCCTGTTTTGCTCTTTCACAAAATGCATCTTGAGCATTACCAATACGCACTAATTCACCGTTCAATGCTAAACCGACATTTGGCAATAATTCTTGTTGATAAGATTGACGTAGCAAAAGTAAGGATTGGAGTACAGAAGATTTTCCGGTACTATTTAAACCCGAAAGTAAAGTTAGTGGCTTAAATTCGACTAACTGATTTTCAAAAGCTTTGTAATTTATCAACTTCAGAGAATTAATCATGATAATACTTCTTGGATAATTTTCTCGACTGTTTCAAATCTATGTTCTATTTTATTTGCTGCTTGAGATATTGATATTAGAAAATCTACATCGTTATCTACATATTTAACAAACGTATTTATTAACTTTTGCTTTCTGTCTTTTAATATTTGAATATCTTTAGTATCCATTTTTGCCAAATTTACCGACCAAACTTCAAACAAGGATTTATTAATTGGAAACTTTCTTTTATTTTTATGGGAAATTTTACGAAAGGCATTATTACCAAAAATCTCATACGCCGCAATCATCGCTTTTTTGAAGGCTTCTTCTATTTGTTTTATTTGAACTGTAGAAAGACTATTCGTTTTCGACAAAGCTTTACTGAAGAAAGAATCTCTAGTTTCATCTTTATATTCTTTATAATAAATTAGATAAAAAGCGAGAAATCCTAGTACAAATTCTCTATCATCCATTCTCTTTTTCTTGGAATCACTGAGATTAACAACACGTTTGAATTCGTAAAAAGAAGCTAATTTAGCTAAAATTTTTATAGCTTCACCAGGATTTAAAGCATGTCGAAGTTCTTGATTAGAAAGAGGTACACCTCCTGTGTTAATACGTTTGAAGATATTATACTTAACTTCCAAAGGTGTACCTTTTTCAATTAAATATACTGTCACTTGAGTTTCTAAAATACGACGCTGATATCTTCGTTCTAATTCATCATATGTTTTATTACTTAACTCTTTCAAGTATTCTAATCCAACTAATTTAAGTCTCTTCTCACTTTTATCAACCACAAATTGATTCAGGGCAGACAACCTTTGTAATCCATCTACAACTACCCATTCATCTTCATTCGTTCCATCAATATAAAAAGCAGGTAATGGAATTCTAATGATAATTGATTCAATCAATTTACTTTTTGCTTCTGGAGTCCATATGTGTGCTTGTCGTTGAAAATCAGGTGCTAAGTTAAGTGCTTTTTCATCAATTCTTCTAAGCAATTGCTCAATAGTTGGCTCCCTTGTATCGATGTTAATTTTTTCAGGGTCGTATTGGAAACTTACTTTTTCTTCCTCTTGATTATTTTCATCTTCATCTAATATTTCCTCCTCTAAAAATTCTGTATATTGGTCGTTAAATGCTGTCACGGTATGTACTCCTTTTTTTTATATCTTTCACTTACATTTTAGTATTATGCTTTATACTATTTCAATACAATTATTTTATATTTCGATGACTGACCTTGATAGTACTATCTTCCATCGTTGGCAGTTGTAATTAACATAAATTAATCGCCTTTCCCACACCACTAAACAGAAAAGCAGCTGGTTTAAAGCAGCTGCTTTAGTCAAAAATACTCAGATTTGTCTAAACAGTTACCAATTCTTTAACTGACACCACTCCAGCCATATCCAAATGCGATATTTTTATTAATGTTACTTTCTTTGTGCAATGCCGATTTAACACTTTCTGTTTTGAGACACACTCACAAAGTCATGTAAGTTGGCATCCCAAATGCTGATGTAAATTAAATCACACTCCTGACGCACAATCTGGCCTTTTAATCCGCCTTGGGTAAAGCTGACATTATCTTTTTGACGTTGTTGGATTTGTTGCAGTCCTTGCTTGATTTCTTCAGTTGCTTGCCCACCTAACATTCCCTCTAAGGTTGTTTGCATTACCTGGGGGTCTACAGATTGGGCAAAAGCGGCTTCAGTTTGGCGCAGTTCTCCGGAATTGCGGTCAAATAAGTAACCAAGGTCAATTTGATTTGGTACTAAGGTGTAAGTGACAGCACGGGTATTACTCCAAGCACCTCTTAAATCCCTGGCTGGTTTACCCAAAGCGGCTTCTACGCTGCTTCTTGCCGTACCTGTAGGAAATGCGGGGACGCTTTGTATGCTTGTAGTAGCGATCGCTTCCTTGGGAGGTTTTTTGATTTTCTTCGGTGGTGGACTTACATCAGGGTTGGGAATTTGAGGCGGTTGATTTTCTGTTTCTGGCTGAGTTACTGATGCTGCTGGGGTTTCATCAGGTACTATCGGTACAAGTATATCTGCTGGTTTTTTTTCTAATGAAGTACGTGGTTGCTCGGTTTCGGGTTGCGTAGTGGCTGCAATTCGGGGGGCAACAGGTGCAGGAAAAGTTGGTTGCTGCCGCCGTGAGGTAGGTATAATTGGTGCTGGGTCAGGTTGAGAAGCAATCGGCGTATCAGCGGGTTCGTCGGTGGAAACTGGAGATTCTGGGGTAGGAGTTGGTATGTTGGCGATCGCTTTTTGGGTAGTTTCCGATTCGGGCGATGTCGCAATTGAAGCTTCTGGTTGGGGTTGACGAGTAAGATTAGCGATCGCAACTGCACCAGTTAAGCTACCCGCAACCAAACCACCGACAATCCAAGCAGGCTTTCGCCAGTTTCGGTTATGCCTGATTTGCGTAGGAGGTGGCGGAGTTTGCTTTTGGGCAGCTACAGGATTTAAAGCGATTGTGGCAGCTGTTGGCGCTGATTGTAGGGGAGATTTTGGAGGAATAGAACTAACAGACTGTAAAGCATGTAGCATTTTGCTAGCAGTCGAATAGCGATCGCCTGCGTGCGGCTTAATCGCCTGATTTAGTATGTTTGCCAAACCTGGAGATAGATTCGGGGCATATTGTTGCCAAAGTATTTCCCCGGTTTGCTGGTTGGTTTCTAGTTCTTGCGGGTGTTTGCCAGTCAGTAAATAAATCGCCGTTAAGCCTAAGCTATATATATCAGTAGCATAAACTGGGCGTCCCACAGCTTGCTCACTCGGCATATATCCAGGTGTACCCATCACAAGCGATTGAGTAGGATATCCAGCCGTACCGACAACCGAACAGATCGTTTCTTTGACTGCACCAAAATCAATTAAAATCGGCTTGCCATCGCTAGAGCGCAAAATAATATTATCCGGCTTGATATCCCTGTGGATAATCCCTCTGCTATGGACATAATTCAAAACTGACAGCAGACGCAAAAGAATTTCTCTGACAGTAGTTTCGTTGAGTAATCCTTTCGCGGCGACAATCTGTGTTAGGGTTTGACCGTGAATCCATTCTTGAACCAGGTAAAACTGCCCATTCTCAGGAAAGTAGGCGTAGAGTTCGGGAATTTGGTCACTACTTTTGCCAAGATTTTCTAAAGTCGCCGCTTCTCGTTCAAACCGCTGTCGAACCAGTTTGTAGGTTTGCGGGTCATTGGCGGCGATCGGTTTGAGTTGCTTAATCGCACAGCGACGGCGAGAAGGCATATAGGTATCTTCTGCCAGAAAGGTTTCACCAAACCCACCAGCGCCGAGTACCTCGATTACTTGATAGCGATTGTTCAGCAGCGTTGTTGTCATGCTTCGTTGCGTCAGAAGACATCACCCTTTCAAATGTATATCAAATGCCGAGACGACTGTTGAGAAAGAATATATCCCGGCAATGGGCAATTGTTTAATGGGCAATGGGCATAGGGCAATGGGCATAGGGCAATGGGCAATTGTTTAATAGGCAATGGGCAATTGTTTAATGGGAGATTTTTTCCATGCCCGATGCCCGATGCCCGATGCCCAATGCCCAATTACCCATTCCCAATTCCCCATTCCCAATTTTCACAGAGTCTGTCCGGAATGAGAGTTGATATTCCTCTATTAATAACTAGCAACATCTCATAGAAAAAGTATGTTTTTGAGAGTTTGGGCGACTACCCTTGTGCTAGCTTCTTTTTGGTTGACATCTCCCTTGATAACTTCGGTTTTGGCGGAAAATGCATTCGCTGCTTCTGATTCAAGAAATTCTAAACTGATTTCTGTCACGAAAGCTGAATTCGGAGTTGAGAGAGTTGGCGCCAGAGGTAATGTTACCTTCATTCCGACAACGAGAGTACCACTTCAAGAGAAAAGGCGTTACGGATGGCGAATTCAACTTAAAGATTACAAGGGTGAAGTAACATGGCGAGAAGTTCTGCGATTGCCAAAACAACCAGAAAACTGGGGTACAGATAATGGTGAAAACTTCTCACTATCAGCAAATGGTACTGAAGGTGTAACTACTCGTACTCAGGTAGCTCAAAATGGTATGATTGAAAACTTCTGGACTATTGCTCCTGGCGATCCGAGTGGTAAGCATAAGATAGAAGTTTACATTGATAATCGACGTATTGCAGCTTTCGAGTTTGAAGTGGTTCGAGTTAAGCAGTAGTAAGCACTCGTGTGTGCTTAAATATGAGGGCTTTAGCCCTCACTACTTTTAATATGTGCGTTGAATTGTTTGAGAAGGCGATCGCACTAAATAAGTCTTATTTCCATTTTGCAAGCGAACCACTACATCAACCACGCTACCAGGTTCTAAATTTGGTCCACCCCTAGCTACCATCTCCACTCCGGAGTTAGAAATTCTCGGTTGTTCAGAAAAGGTAGTTTCCCAAATCGTTTCGCCATTGCTTTTAATCAGCCACAATTTATCAACAGTTAATGTTGACGCTACTGGTTTTCCATCCTGCGCTTTCAAGCGGACACTCGCCATCATTCCCTTATTATTTGCAGTGGTACTTGGCATAAAATTACGCCACAAATAAGTATCAATTGCATAGGAACGTCCATTTATTGTTACCTTGTCAGGCGCGGTTTTTAATTCGCTAGTAGACGCATTTCGCCGCGCTGATTTACAATAATATAGATTCGCCACAGCTTCAGATGCCCAGTGTTCTTTTGGGACATCAGAAAACGGCGCGGGCAATTTGTCAATCTGCCGATTGGCACAAGCTTGTTGAATTTGCTCTTCTGTTGGCTGCGTTTGAGCAAGCACTTGTGTTGATGCAATTAAGCAAAGTGGTGAAACCAAAGCAGTAATAACCAACAGTTGCTTCATAGGATGGCTCATCTAATCGCAATTCAGGTCAACTGTTTTTGACTGAGTTGTGAAACTTAAAGTTCCAAATTATTAAATTTTTTACAGCGTCAAAGCAGACTCGGACGCTGTAAAAAATGCAACAATTCGTGTCACGAGAAAGATGGAATTGACTTGAGGCTGTCTTGATTCCATACGTACTTGTTCATGTCGCTGGGCCATGAAACTTCATCGGGTGTGGCAATTTTTAGGGTGCTGGAATTAAGTTTGTTATATAAGCCCACAAAATCACCAACTTCAATCTGATTTTTTTGAAAGGTTTGGCGAAGAAGTTCGATTGTAAACATCATGTTATGCGCTTCAAAGCTGCCTTTAGGAAACAAACGCGGAAATATCAAAAATTTTATATCGTCTCGTTTTTGCTTAATAGCTCTTTGGGGTGTAATTCCATATCTCTCTGATAATGGATCGCCTTGAATGAAAACCATAATGTAATTTGGACCTAGTACCCATTTTCGATAGCCGTTGCCGAAGGTGAAAACATTGATCAGTTGACTAGTGCGCTGCTTCCACTTCTGTTCTTGAATTCGTCGTTCTCGAAAGTCAAACACCCTAGCGTGTCTACAAATAAACTTTCTTTTCGCAAGCTCAAGAGCTCTAGCCAAGAAAATTGTTCCCAGACTATCGCCTGATAAATTAAGAATTATCGCGTTGTTGACGGCATAAGTAATCAAAGTTGCCGCGTTTTCAATGACTGGACTACCAGATAAACCAACATAGTCAAGAGCTGCATTAATCCAGTCAAGGGATCGGTTAATGAAAGCGATAATTGGACGTTGTTTAAGAAAAGTGGAGTTGTTCATATTGGCGATGCCAGTTAAGAGAGTAGTAGCATACCTACGGCTCCTTCTTGAAGATTCTGACTCACGTTGTCCCAGCCCAGAGACAAATATGGCAAAAAGTTCACGCTTATCGTTTTCTGGATAATAGGCGATTTCAGATGCAATCATGGCGATTGGGTTAGGAGATGCCATCACCGAGTCAAAATCAAAAACCTCTTCGCTACCTGGATTTTGAAATTGTCCATCAAATTTTTTATCTGGGAAAAAAGCTTCAAGAGGCCAGCGCCACCAGGGAGATACGATTCGTTTTGCCTTATCCGAGCTGTTCATAAAAGACCTTGCTAAAGTACACGTCGTGTGTTTAGAGTATAAACGCGAATGTGTCTGTAATTATACAAGGTAATTTTATAACCTATAAGCAAAGCCGCTTGCTGCGGCTGCCTAAGCACGCGATCGCTCGAGCAATATTGTCTTAACACCAAGCGTATTCGTTTATAGTTAGATAAATATTTTCTAATTTTATACCTGCCAATTTTGCAAAAATTACTTTGCTCCGGAAATTAGCCAATTATTACTTTCTGCATCCCATATCAGGGAGAAGCGCACAGATTCAGGAACTTCTTTACCACTTTTCAGGAAATATTTTAATTTACTATTTACTGTAGCTGTGTTTGTAGTTTCTTCCACCAAACTAAGTTGTTCAATATCCACATTTTTAACTTTTCCATCCCACCAATCAATGTAGGAAAGATAACCATCGGGGTGAATAGCTTTATCACTTTGATAGCTAGGAGATAGTTGTTTCCAAGAAGTTTGATATTCACCTTGATTAATAGTTGCAAAATAATTTTCCACAGCTTGTTTTGGTGATGGTTTATCAATTTGTGTCGGTGTTGAAAAAGAAGTTGGAGTTGGTGTAATAATCGGCTGAGAATATACTGGTCTGGGAAGTTGAGATTTTATCAGTTGTTCGTTTTCCTGGGTTTTGTCGTTGTTGACTAAAGGTTCTGAAGTTCTGGAAATTTGCGATTTTATCAGTCGTGCATTTTCTTCGGTTTCGTCTTTGTTTGTTGAAGGTTCTGAAGTTTTGGGAAGTTGGGATTTTACAGGTTGTGCTTCGTCCGGAGAATCTGGCAGTGTAGTAGTTTGTGGGTTAGATTCTGTTATTTGTTGAGGTTGTTTGTTAAGAGCAAGACCAATAATAATAGAAGCACCAATTAAACCACCAGCGATTAAACTGGCAAGAAGGATTCCCCTTTGTCCGCTACCTTGATGGATAGGTGTTGCTGGAGTAGAGGAAATCATGTTTTGAGGTGTTGCTGACGGTGCAATTACTGTTGGTGGTTGTGTGACATGTACGGTAGAAGGAATTACAAAATTAGAGTGCAATGCTGACAACATTTCTTTAGCGCTGGAGAAGCGATCGCGTGGATGATAAGCGATCGCTTGATCAATAACTTCCGCTAATGTCGGGCTAACATTCAAAGCGAAAGAACGCCAAACAATTTCCCCGCTACGCGAATCTGTTTCTAATTCTTGTGGCTGTTTCCCTGTCAGTAAATAAATTGCTGTCAGCCCTAAACTATATAAATCACTCGAATAAACCGGTCTACCCGCTGCTTGCTCGCTCGGCATATATCCAGGTGTACCAATTACAATTGAACTGGTAGGATTTCCTTGAGAATTTACCACCGTTGCCATAGCTTCTCTGACTGCACCAAAGTCAATCAACACAGGTTTGCGATCGCGTTGACGCAAAATGATATTATCTGGTTTGATATCGCGATGAATAATTCTTTTAGAGTGTACGAACTCCAAAACTGGTAACAAGTTCACTAATATTTCCCGCACAACACTGTCACTAAATAAACCCGACTGGCGAAGTTTTGCTGTTAACGTGTCACCTTCAATCCACTCTTGAACTAAATAGAATTGTCCATTTAACTGGAAGTATGCATACAATCTGGGAATCTGGTGAGAATTTCCGCCTAAATCTTCTAAAATTGCGGCTTCCCGTTGAAAACGTTCTTGTATTAGTTGGTAAACTTGGGGATTATTAATAATCGGCTTTAACTTTTTAATTACACACCTACGACCTGATGGCATTTGGGTATCTTCTGCTAAGAAAGTTTCACCAAATCCACCGCTTCCCAAAGTCTGAATAATTCGATAGCGATCGTCTAACAGCATTGGCATAAACTAGCGCAGCTTGAGGACAAGGCGTGTTGTCCTGTATTTTACCTTCTAAGTATACCAACTCGTCAACAGTCGCCAAAGCGTGTATTTGTGGCTAACTTTTGTCATCGGCAGCTCAGTAATCTTTGGTATTTTTGGAAGCAGCTTAATACTAAAGCGCAAACTAAAAAAGCTAAAATCTGTCAACTAACCTCCAAATG
The DNA here is from genome assembly GCF_050875635.1 of Tolypothrix sp. VBCCA 56010. Classification (NCBI taxonomy): domain Bacteria; kingdom Bacillati; phylum Cyanobacteriota; class Cyanophyceae; order Nostocales; family Tolypothrichaceae; genus Tolypothrix; species Tolypothrix sp. VBCCA 56010. Next base: position 4,752 of record NZ_JBPAOH010000159.1, on the reverse strand, counting down.
AATCACCGCCCACCCTCTTAGGCATAGGGCAGCTTAAGAAATCATTTCGCACTTTGCATTCGTAATTTTCGCACTTTAGCTAATTTCTCTTTGCCATAAAATATCTGTAACTCTCGTCACTCCAGCTTTCAGATGACGGCGATAGGTACTGAAAGGCAAATCTAGTAACTCAGCTGCTTGTTCTTGCGTGGGGGCGGGATTTAAATAAGTTCGATAAACAGCGCGGTAGAGTTTTTCATCACGCGGGGATGATTGTAAGGATTCAACTGCTTGTTTTACCAGATTTTGTAAAACGTTAATGCGTTGGCTTTGCCCAGAGCAGGCATTGCCTAAGTGCCCAGAGGACGGCTTTTCTCTGAGTTGCGTGTCCAAAGGATTCTCGCTCATACTTGCTTTGGTGGCAACTTGTTCTGACACTAAGCGCCAGAACACTTCCTGTACGCTTCGCGATCGCATTAATGGATTATTCTGTAATGCATCAGGACAATTAAAGTTACGTAACGCATTCTGTACTGCCTCCACAAATTCTGGCTGACTAAGAACTAACAGAGGTTCATCGACTGGAGTATTGTCTACAGATTCTCCGGTAATTGTAACCTCTTTTCGTGCTAAAATTTCCTTCCATACGGCAGGTGACACAATTCGCCAGTCATGCCCATAAACACCATAGTGTCTTCCCCCAACAATAAAATCAGTTTCTCTAAGTCGTGTTAAGTCGAAGTAGTTTAACATTGCTGTCCAACTATCTGCTTGGGCACAAGGTAGAAAGGTGTATGCTAATCCCGGTGTGTTCTGAAAATACTGCACAAAATTAATGAAAATTAGACTTTGGGTGGGGGAAACAGCTTGATAGGTGTCCCGCGCCATCCAGAAGCGGAAAATAGTTGCGCCTTCGCTCTTGCGTAATGGTGCATGGGTTTGGAGATATTGCCAAGATGCAAGAGCACCCGGATCTGCACTCAAATCTTCAACAGTTGCTGTGTGCAATGCCACCATCATTGCAAATCCCGCAGGTTCGGAGTGCAAGTCACGAAATACTACTACATTCTGCGGTTGGCGCTTCAACCAATGAGCTGCTATTTTTGCTGATTCTTCGCCTTCGTATTGTGCCACCATCCCCAGCAGTGCGGTTTTGTCAGTTTCCCGTAGCCAGTCCGTCAATAAACTACTTTGCTCACCCCAGGTGAAACAGGATCGAATAGCCGAGTTATCCCGATGCAAAAAAATATAATCAAGTAGCACTCGATGCTTTTCTTGCCCTTGGGTTTGTCCTAGTCGTTTAGTATAGTATTGACGCGCTCGGTGGTGTAATTCAGTGTAAAATTCCGAATTGCGCCAACGCAAGTCAGCAATTAAAACTTCGCGTGCTAAATCGTGGGGAAATAAACCCAATTGCCCTGATTCGATAAACGACAGTCCGCGCAACCACTCAAATAAATCGTGAACATCAAGTATTTCCCCTAAAGAGTGAGCCTCACCAGCCAAAGTATTTTCAGGCGCAGCCAATATTTGATTTAGTGCGGCTTCGGTAGTCAGGCGGATCACCGCACAAGCTTCTAAAGCCATACGGTGTGCGGGCGTTGGTACTTCTTTTATGAATCTTTCCAAGAGTGTTTTAACAACATTGGGAGCAGATTCTGCTTGAAAAGAGATTTCTTTTTCCTGAGCAAACACCTCAGCAACCAAAGATAATGCTAGAGGATGTCCGTGGGTAAATTCTAGAATCGCCTGGTGTTGTGTGGTGGGAATATCTCGTGTGGTAAGATAAGTTTGACTTTCTTCTGGGGTAAGGTTGCGTAGGGACAAGGTGTGCATCAAAGCTTGCCAACCTGGATCGCTACACCAAGAAGATGAGGGGGGATTGCGTCCAGCAATCACAATTAAGGTATCAACAGACAAATGGGGTAAGAATCCTTCCCGCAACCATTCATCTAGCTGGGCAATAGCTTCATAGGTATCAATTAAAATTACATTACGTTCTTGTTTTTGGGCTAGCACATGCAAAGGAGAATCTGATTCATTCAATCCCATCAACGATCGCAACGTGCTAACAAAAGATTCTGGCGCAGCTTCTATATTACGTGCTTCTACGTAGATAGTTGAGATTTTTGACTGTTCACAAAACCGCAAAAACTGCTGCATGAGGGTTGTCTTACCCACACCGCCAGGACCAAAGACGTGCAAAATGTGAAAAGGTAATTCTGGAGATGCGATCGCATGATGAAATAGCTCCAGTTCCCGTCCACGTCCTACAAATCTGCGATTTCGTTCTGCACTTAGTCGCTGTAATAGAGATGTCATTGGCATCCGTTCCTTTTTTATTAACATTTGTTAACAAAAACTTCCTGTTTCAACCGAGACTGTCGGCAGCACCTCGTCCACAGGCAGACACGACAGAACTTGCCGCGTATTTTGATATGTTTATTGCCGCGTTCAAATCGCGGTCAATCTCAAAACCACATGAATGGCAGTGATAAGTTCGCTCCCTTAGACTAAGCGAATCTTTCACGTTGCCACAGCAAGAACAGGTTTTGCTGCTGGGTGCAAATCGATCAATAACGACTAACCTGCCGCCGTATAGCTGACACTTATACTCCAACTGACGGCGAAACTCGTAAAATCCTATGTCTCCTATCGCTTTAGCCAAGCAACGATTAGCCATCATGCCAGACACGTTCAAGTCTTCAATCCCTATTACTGCGTGGTTTTTGCTTAAATAAGTGGTAACTTTATGAAGAACATCTTTGCGAATGTTGGCAACCCGTCTATATGCTTTCTTCAGCAGTAACGCTGCTTTATACCAATTAACAGAACCTTTGACCTTACGACTAAGATTGCGTTGTAGTCGTTTTAGCCTATGCTCTGCTTGACGATACGATTTAGCGCCGTCGAACACAACACCTGTGGATAGTGTTGCTAGCCCTTTGATGCCTAGATCGACGCCGACAATATCGTAAGCTTTTGGTGTTTGTGTTGGGGAAACATCAACTTTAAACGAGATAAACCATCTATCTGCTTGGCAACTAATTGTCACCGCCGTCGGCTCTACACCTTGTGGCAAGCTCTCAAAAGTTTTTAACCATCCGATGACTGGAACTTTGATGCGTTTGTGGTCAACATGAATTGAACCGTCAAGAGTGAAGGAGTCATTTCTTCCTTTCTTCTTGAACTTTGGGAATCCCTTGACTTTCTTAAAAAAAGATTTAAATGCATCGCTCAAATAACGTAACGCATATTGAGGAGAACATTTACTAACTTCGTAATACCAAGGGTTTTCCGGCTTAATTGAAGCCACTAACCACTTGTGTAAGTCAATCGAAGAAGGAAACTTAATCTTGTCGTTAGGATTGGCATGGTTATGTGCTAACACCTGTTGACACAAGGCAAGTCCTTGATTCCAAGCATGACGCGCTACACCAGCGTGTTTTGCCAGTATCAAGCGTTGTACTTTGTTAATTTTGAGTTCTGTCTTAAATCCTAGTAGCATAGTAAAATTGTACAGCATACGACGTACAAATACTATGGGTAAACGGTTAGACATTCGACTCCCTGATGAGTACCATGAGATTCTTGAGCAATATTGCAAGCGTTCAGGAGCAACAAAGACCGGAGCGATAAAAATGCTAATCCTTGTACTCAAAGATGAGCAATTGTTAGCAATTCTAAGGAAATTAATCACTGTTGATTAACCCTTCCTCAAATTTTACGTAGGATTACTGTTTTAAAGTATGAAGGATGTTTTTGATTTATAAAATCTATTTTGACAAAATTTATAAATTTTACATACACCTGGTTAGTTAGGTGTTTAATTTATTCGAGTAAATAAAATAATTATCTTGACAAATGTCTTTAAACATGAATATAAAATTTGTCTCATCATTAGAAAAAAATGAGCAAGAAATGAGCAAAAAATGAACACTTTTTGGACTGGAAGGTGAGCTAGAGGAGTGGCACTCTATAAGTGTTCGTTATAAGTGCTTTTCCAGACATAGCTGCCTGGATATAAAGATGGATTTAGCTAATGAAAAACTTTGCATGGAAAACAGTCATATTTGCACTTATCGCTGTGCTGATACCAACTCAGGTAAAAGCTGTTAGTTTTACGCAAACTAAAGAAGCTGGTGAGACTCTGACTACAGCTCAAATTATTCCATCGGGACCGCTATCTTTGGAGTCTATTTCTGGGACAATCTCGGAAACGAATCCTGCTAACTTATTTCAAATCTACCTAACTGGCGGAAAGACATTCTCAGCTACGACTAAAATCAATCCAGGTAGTCTTGCCGATCCACAGTTGTTTCTATTCGATTCAAACGGCAAAGGTGTTTACGCAAACGATGACGAGAGTCCTAATACAAAACAAGCTACTTTGCCGAAGGGTGAATTTTCCCCCAATAACCCTGGTATTTATTACTTAGGAATTTCTGGCTTTGACTACGATCCTGTTGGTAGTAAAGGTAAAATTTTCTCAGATTTCCCCGATGTTCCTTTTCAAACAGTTTTGAAACCATCTGGTACTGGTGATGGATTTCAACTTGAGGAGTTTGATGGCTTGATATTGGACAGTGGAAGTTATACTATCACCCTCACCGGCGTTCAAAGTGCTAAAGCAATCCCGGAAGCATCATCTGGACTAGGTTTATTAGCGCTTGGTGTTTTGAGTACAGGTGCTATTGCCTCGCGTAGAAGACAGCGGGGTAGAACTATAAACGGTATTTCCTAACTTGAGTTGGGGAGAGGTTTTGATTAGCA
>NZ_JBPAOH010000158.1:0-18715 GCF_050875635.1 Tolypothrix sp. VBCCA 56010 | reverse complement strand
GAGCGCGTTTTTAAATGCATCGGGATGCATAAGCAATGCATCGGGATGCATAAGCAATGCATCGGGATGCATAAGCAATGCATCGGGATGCATAAGCAATGCATCGGGATGCACAAGCAATGCATCGGGACGCATAAGCAATGCATCGGGATGCATAAGCAATGCATCGGGATGCATAAGCAATGCATCGGGATGCATAAGCAATGCAGGCTATTGCCTTTCTTTAATTCGCGCTCGTATTAATGAAATGCTGTACTTACGTTTTGGTGTCACTTCAGAGGGTGTGGGGGGTAGGGGGTAGGGTGTAGAGACCCATGCCGTCATACAGTGTGGATGCCAAAATTTTTCGTTTTTGTGCCACTCAAAGCAATTCTTTTTCTCCTGGGCTTTAAACCCACATGCGTAAGTTTTTTCTTGCTCTTCCACACCCCACACCCCAAACCCCACACCCTTTGTTGTAAATCCTTGAAGTATCCTAGATATAGGACTTGTATTAATTGCGCTGGCTGAAAACTAAAAAGAAAAAATTTGGCTTTTAAATTAGCAAAGAAAAAATTTGGGTTTTAAACTAGCGAGGTTATATGATAAAACCTTTTATTGTCAGCTGTTTGTCTATTTTGTCGATAGTAACAGCAACTCAGTCAGTGGTAAACGCTCAAACTATAGCGCAAAACCGTACTAGCTCGAATGCGAGCCAAGGCACTGGCAACTTGCTCAATTATCCTAGCGGAACGCGCATTTATAGTAATGGTTCGATTAACATCCGCAATCAAAAGGTAATTTATCCCTCTGTTACCATAAATAATGGCGATGGATCTAGTACTTACTATTACCCAAATGGAACGCGCATCACCACTGATAAAAAAAATACAATCAGCCCTAGTGGGACTTTTATCATACAAGGCGTAAATGGGGGGCTGAACAATGGAAATAGAATTAATCCAATTCGGGGGAATTTTTAGAAATGCCTTGTAGCGATAGTTCGGGTGTTACAGGTGCGATAGCTTCCTTAATGAAAACCTCAAAGCAGTAATCGGACTCGCTTATGAACAGCAAGCGGTCAGATACAGCTTTTAGCTAGTCGGTAATTTCTGTCTTAGTCATAGCTACTCAGATGTGCGATCGCACATAAGAATTGTACTTTTCATCCAGACTATTTCTTTTCTTATCGTCCCGAAAAGCAGATAAAAAGTCCAATGGTCAGGAATCGTCAGCATTTGAGAAAATTCGTAGTAAGCGCTGTACTCGCTTAAACCAAAAACTAAACTTCAGATAACAATTCAAAAAAAGGCATAATCACAGAAAGCGATCGCTTATGTGATTTACAAGTCTGCCTGCGAATTGCTCAAGTCTTGAATTTTGCTATCTTACGATTAGCCATAGACAAAAAAATCAGTAAAATTATTTCATGCGACGAGACTCGATATTTTACAAACTATTTCAACAATCCCCTAGTTTACTATTTCAATTATTGACAAATCCTCCAATAAATGCAGAGAGTTATCGTTTTGATTCAGTCGCTGTCAAGGAACCTAAATTTGAAATCGACGAGCGACCCCGCGCCGCCGAAAGGCGCAAGGGAATGCGCGAGTAGGAGTATTTTTACCACCTGAAAACGAAAGTCCGGGTGTTGTGTATTTCTGCGAGGTGCAATTCCAGAAAGACGAAAGGCTGTATGAAAGGGTATTTGCAGAATCCTCGTTATATTTCTACCGCAACCGCGACAGATTTAGCGATTGGCAAGCAGTGATAATTTACCCATCACGTAATATTGAACAAAGTGATATTTATCCCCATCGCTCATTTCTGAATGGTGAACAAGTGTATCGGGTTTATCTAGATGAGTTGGGAGATATTCGTCAATTACCTTTATGGGTAGCGCTGATGGTGCTAACTACTATAGATGAAGAACAAGCACCGCAAGAAGCAAGGTATTTGTTAACAAGAACTCGTCAAGAAGTACCATCTCCATCAAGTATCGCCATAATTGAGTTAGTTACAACGATAATGGTGTACAAGTTTGAACAATTAAGCCGAACGGAGGTAGAAGAGATGTTAGGAATTACACTCAAAGAAACGCAAGTTTACAGGGAAATTAAGCAAGAGGGACGACAGGAAGAGGCAGCTAATCTTGTGATTCGATTGCTAACTAAGCGATTTGGAGTACTTCCCCAGGAAACGCGATCGCACATTTCCAACTTACCTTTGCTTGTTCTCGAAGATTTGAGCGAGGCACTGTTAGATTTTACTTGTGTGGCTGATTTACAGGCTTGGCTAGAAACGCGATGATCAAATAGCCACAAACCAAACCCTAGAGTGTGTTTTCGCTTCTGCCGACACGCTGTATGTAAGATGGAATTTAATAGTCAAGTTCAGACTGTAAACATAGTTCCAGGCTATACTTGGGAATGCAAGTTCTGAGGCGGACAAAGTTTCGGTAGTACTTTTAGAGGCAGGACTAAATGGTTCATAAGATTGCCTTGTTCAATCACAAGGGTGGTGTCAGTAAGACCACAACAACTTTTAACTTAGGTTGGATGCTTGCTTCAAAGGGTAAGAAAGTTATCCTTGTAGATACTGATCCTCAATGTAATCTAACAGGAATAGGTCTAAAAGAAGAAACTGAAGATGATGAAGCAAGGATAGAAAACATCTACAACACACATTCAAATATCAAAACTGGCTTGGCTCCTGCTTTTGAGTCACAGCCACGCGCTATTGAAGCTGTAGACTGTATTCCGATACAAGGACAAGAAGGTTTATTTTTATTACCTGGTCATGTTGGCTTTGCTGAATACGAAGTAACGTTAGGTATCGCGCAGGAACTCAGTGGCTCAATTCAGACACTCAAAAACTTGCCAGGTGCTATTTCTGATCTCTTGGAAAAAACAGCTAATAAATTTAATGCTGACTATATCTTGATTGATATGAGTCCAAGTTTAGGAGCAATAAATCAGAACTTACTAATGACAAGTGACTTTTTCTTAGTGCCTACAACTGCTGATTTTTTCTCTGTGATGGCAATTGATTCTCTGTCTAGAATTTTATCAAAGTGGTGTGGTTGGGCAAGGATGGCAAGCGCAAACCCTATATTAAAGGAAGCTGCTTATCCATTTCCAGAATTTACCTTGAAATTTTTAGGAACCATAGTTCAAAACTATAGAATTATTAGGGGTAAAGAAACAGCAGCATTTCAAACATGGATAGAAAAAATAGAGAATACAGTTACTCATAAACTAGTACCAGTTCTAGAGCAAAATAATCTATCATTACCAAATAAAGTCTATACAGAGCAGGGTATGAATGATAGTTGTACTCTGACAAAAATTTCTAATTTTAATAGTTTAATTGCTCTATCACAACAACACAGTACACCAGTTTATGCACTTACAACAGAACAATTAGGGCAGACAGGTATAGTACGCGAGAATAATCAAGCAAAACAAAAGGAATTTAAAAAAACTTTTTCTGATTTAGCAGATAAAATTATTGCATTATCATCCAGCTATGCAGTCAGCGCTTGACCAATTTCGCATTAGCATTCAGCGTGTTCGGGATCTGATTGCTCTTCATAATTCCGTTAAGGCTCAAGCTACTGCTGCCCTGGATCTTTCAGACATTTTACGAGCTGCCCTAGTTCTAACTGTTAGTGCGTTGGATTATTATATCCATGAGGTTGTCACATTGGGTATGTTGGAAATTCATCAAGGACAACGTACTGAACCAGCACCTTCAGCTAATAGCACCCAATCAGCCTTTTCCCGTTTTCAAGTTTCCTTGAGAAGCGCTCGTGAGGATAGAAGAATAGCCATAGATATCGCTTCTTGGATAGAAAGTGACATACAGCATGTTTATGGAGCTAACTTTTTACAGCAGTCTCATACTATTTCTGGTTTAATTCCAGCTATATCAAATAGTATTTTGAACAGATTAAATAATACTTCATGGTTAGAAGATGAGATTCGAGAACGTCTAAGTTATCAAAGCTTCCAGCAGCCTGAGAAAATAGCTGATGCAATTAGACAAATTTCGGATAAAAAATTGTGGGATGAGGTTGCTAGTAAAATGAGTAAACCTCCTAAAGATATTAAGCAACAGCTTACTTTAATTGTGGATCGCAGAAATAAAATTGCTCATGAAGCAGATATAGATCCCACCCTCAATATAGGTAATCGCTGGTATATCGACGAATCAATGGTTGGTGATACAGTTGATTTTATTGAGGAGGTTGTAGAGAGCATTCATCAAATTTTGTAAATTTGGGTTGAGTCTGAGGTAGATATTGTCTGCCAATTGATTGAGCAAGATAGGCAATCGGTGTGGACAAACAAAAACAAAGGCGATCGCCCCACTTCCCCCCACATATTCCTTCCGCAACGATAAAATCACTAAGGAGTCACCTATTCTGCCTTAGTAACGATGAAAGCCGAACTCACCCTAACTACTCTTCAATGTCCTGAACTACTTGCACCGGCAGGTAATTGGGAATGCGCTAAAGCTGCTGTAGAAAACGGTGCAGATGCGATTTACTTCGGTTTGGATCGGTTTAATGCGCGAATGCGGGCAGAAAACTTCACTGAAGCAGATTTGCCGGAATTAATGCAATTTCTGCACCGTCGGGGTGTGAAAGGTTATGTCACTCTAAATACGCTAATCTTTCCCCAAGAACTTCAAGAAGCACAGCAATATATCCGCTCGATTATTACAGCGGGTGTAGATGCAGTAATCGTTCAGGATATCGGTATTTGCCGTTTAATTCGTCACCTTTCGCCAGATTTTCCCATTCATGCTTCCACCCAGATGACTGTCACCAGTGCCGCAGGTGTGGAATTTGCGGAAGCGTTAGGGTGTAATTTAGTTGTGCTTGCCCGTGAGTGTTCCCTGAAAGAAATCAACAAAATTAAGCAGCAAACCTCGCTACCTTTAGAAGTCTTTGTTCATGGTGCTTTGTGCGTCGCTTACTCTGGGCAATGTTTGACGAGTGAAGCTTTAGGAGGACGTTCGGCTAATAGGGGTGAGTGTGCCCAAGCTTGCCGGATGCCCTACGAGTTAATAGCAGATGGAGAAGTTGTAGATTTAGGCGATCGCAAATATTTACTCAGTCCTCAAGACTTGGCAGGATTAGAGGTTCTGCCAGATTTAGTCAAGTCAGGCGTGAGTTGTCTCAAAATTGAAGGACGTTTGAAAGCTCCTGAGTATGTCGCTAATGTAACTAAGGTTTATCGGCAAGCATTGGATCGGGTGAGCGAGTTGGGACTCCTTGGAGACAAGGAGACAAGGAGACAAGGAGACAAGGAGACAAGGAGACTTGCGGGAATTTCTTCCCCTGCTTCCCCTGCTTCCCCTGCTTCGCCTGCTCCCCATCCCCCCCTCTCCCCCTCCTCTTCCCCGGAACGATACAACTTAGAAATGGCGTTTTCACGCGGTATTTATACAGGCTGGTTCCGTGGAATTAACAATCAAGAACTGGTTCACGCCCGGTTTGGGAAAAAGCGCGGAGTTTACTTGGGGGAAGTTACTCGCATTCGCAACGAACAGGTAATTATTAAACTGTCAGCGCCTGTTAAACCTGGTGATGGTGTTGTTTTTGATTGTGGACATCCAGAGGCAAAAGAAGAAGGCGGGCGGATATATGCAGTGGAACACAAAGGTAAAGAAGCTATACTGACCTTTGGGCGGCGTGACTTGAATCTGCATCGGCTGCATGTGGGTGATAAAATATGGAAAACTAGCGATCCAGAATTAGATAAGCAATTACGACAAAGTTTTGCTGGGGAAAATCCGCAATTTCAACGTCCCATTTCTGTAGAGGTTTATGGAGAAGTGGGAGATAAGTTGATTGCGATCGCTCGTGATGAATTAAGCCATGTTGTTCAGGTAGAATCTACAATCTCATTAGTCGAAGCGCACACCAAACCCCTGACAAAAGAACGTTTGCACGAACAATTCGCTAGGCTTGGCAATACTCCTTTTTATTTAGCAAACTTGACAAATCACCTAAAAGATGGAATAATGCTGCCCGTAAGTGAATTAAATCGGATGCGACGGGAAATTGTGACGCAGTTAGAGGTTAGGCGATCGCTTCCCAAACGCTGGCAACTGCATTCTCATGCTTCTTTACAAGACTTACTCCCCTCTACATCCCCACACCCCTATACACCTGCACCTAGCCTCATCGTGTTAGTGCGATCGCTCAAGCAATTGCAAGCTGCATTAGAAGCGGGAATTGACACACTTTACTGTGAATTTGAAGACCCCCGTGCGTATCGCCAAGCGGTAGAGATGGTACGTCAAGGGGGACTCCTTGGAGGCAGGGGGCAGGGGGAGTTTGTCTTTCCATCCCCCTCAGCTTCCCCCACTCCGCAAATTTGGCTTGCGTTACCGCGAATTACCAAACCTGGGGAAAACTGGATTTTGCAACAGGTGCGTGATTGTAAGGCTGATGGTTATCTGGTGCGGAATTATGACCATTTACAATTTTTTGCACAAGAACGCTGTATTGTCGATTTCTCTTTTAACGTTGCGAATGCTTTAACGGCAGATTACTTTAAACATCGCTTTGGTTTAGAAAGGGTGACGGCATCGTATGATTTAAACATTACCCAATTACAAGACTTGCTTAATAGTTGTCCTCCGCAATGGTTTGAAGTAACAATTCATCAGCATATGCCGATGTTTCATATGGAGCATTGTGTCTTTTGTGCGTTTCTATCTCAAGGGACAGACTACACCAATTGCGGCAGACCATGTGAAAAGCATGAGGTGAAAATTAAAGATAGGGTAGGGTGTGAACACATCCTGCAAGCGGATGTAGGTTGTCGCAATACAGTATTTAACGGCACGGCTCAAACTGGAGCAGAATACGTACAGCGGCTCTTGGAGCTAGGTTTACAACACTTCCGCATTGAGTTTGTAAATGAGACACCCGAAGAAGTGACGCAAACGATACATTGCTATCAACAACTGTTGCAAGGCGAGATTACAGGTTCTCAACTTTGGCGAGAATTAAAGCTGCAACTTCGGCAGCTTGGTGTGACTCGGTGGGAGCGTGGATAGTTGATAGTGGGGCATGGGGCATTGGGCATGGGGCACTGCCTCCCCAATGCCCAATGCCCAATGCCCAATGCCCATTGCCCAATGCAATTATTTTCCCAATTTATTAGGAATGCCTTCACAACCACCGGGAATTGTACCTCTGCTTTTTTCGCCACACCAAGCGCAGCAGTAGTAACGATTAGCCTCAGACATGCGCTGGACATCGGTAAAATCGGCATTTTCTACGACAGCGCCGGTATGTTCGCCAGTTTCGTATTTTGGGGCTTCGCTGCGACTGCGAGGGGATGCGGTTTCTGCTGAACCATAAAACAGCCGAGTGCTGTTTAGGTCGGCTTGATTGAGATTGGCATCATATAAAATAGTGCGGCTCATATTTGCCTTTACTAAGTCACATTCGCTGAGATTAGCGCGGACAAGATTAGCTTCGCTCAAGTCTGTCCAACGTAAATCTGTACCGGAAAGGTCTGCACCTGCAAGCATCACTCCTAAATCGATGACGCGCAAACCTAAAAGGCGATCTTCAGCGTAACCACCGCTACCATCAAGAATTGCTCTACCGAGGTGGCGATCGCGTTTTAGGGGTGTAAGCAATTTCGACCGCGAGAGAAAGCGGAGAATTTTCGCTTTACCACTGCCATCTACACTACTAAATATTGCCGCAGTTCGTCCTTCTGCGATCGCTCTTTCTTGAGGCCAATCTTCTAATAGTCCTTGTTCATCTAATACTAAGTCGGAAATGCCTTGAAAATACGAATCTATTGTCTGCTGCTGGGTGATGACGTTTTGCTGGACTGTTAGCAGATTTTGCTGAATTGTCAAGTCTTTGGATATAACGTATTGTCGCCAAGCAACATAAACGGCGATGATGGCGATGAGAATTTGCCCCAATGCGCCAAACCATTCTGCGAGTGTTCCCGAAGCTTCCCAGTTAATTTTGCGTCCCCAAGCTAGCAAGCGCGAACCGATACCACCGAACTTGATTAAGCCAAAAATCGATACTAAAACTCCCAAAAAGGCAACAAACAGCGTTCGTTCTTGAAATGAAAACCATTCGTCTACGACAACTTGCAACCAAGGTATCAGTATTATCAGGGATAAGACTAAAGTTAATAGTGTGCCGCAGATGCCAACTATCCAGTTATTTATGGCTATTCCGATGAAAGTGATGGCGATCGCCAGCAAAATAATCAGTAATGCCCGTGGCTTAACTGGTACGCTTTTAGTAATGCGTTGTTTGAGGAAAGACTGCGCTTGTTTTAGAGCAACTCGATTTTGCTGAGATTGCAAAGAAGCACCCATTGCTATGGCTTGTTGAGTCGCAAGCTTTTCTGGGGTAAGGCAATTTTCACTCGCACCACCGTCAAAGTCATCTGGTTGCAAGTCCTGTTCCGGAATGGAATCTGGGGTTGGTAGATGGGATGAGTTGGAGTTGGATTCAATCGTCATGTTTTCTATTTTGCCCCAGCAGACTTGTTTCTTGCGCTGTTTTATCGTAGCCGCGATTGGGTGGGGTTAGGCAACAGCCATAGGTTATAAGAGGCGATCGCTCGAATGAAACCTGACTTATATGAAGCTTGGTATAACCGAAGCATTGCTTTAAAACATTTGCAACGCGATCGCCCAAGCAATTAAATCTGAGGGAAGACAAAGCGATCGTTATCAAACCTGAAATTGCTCACCCCGTTTGAGCATTAGCTAATTGGCAAAAGAAAAGCTACTAAGTAAGTGGGTTGAATTAAATATAAAACAATTGTAGGGTGCCGTACTTTCGGCGTAACGCACCCCTAAACATTAATGGTGCGTTAAACTCCGTTATAACGCACCCTACCCTATTTTATAATTATTTGCACCTACCTAATTAATGGATCTGTATCGAGCAAAACCCTCTGCTTCATTACTTTTTATATCCATCCATTTTTTAGACATCTATTGTGCTTTCAAAATCAAAGCTTATTGTATTATTTTTAACAGGTTTTCGGGATGAATCTATTCATTATAATTTTTGAAAAAATTGCTTGATATCAAATAAATACATTTGATACAACAGTACGGTTGGCTTGCTTTATATCTTTTTATCTTAAAAAATAACTGTAATAATTTATTCTCTCAAATTCAGCTATCTACAATCAAGCAAATAACTAGCTATTAAAAAATATGTATAAATTATGTTAAAATAAGTAAATTTTGTTTGCCAAAAAATCTTTGTTTTGGTTAAGTTTTTTGAGAAAATTCAGCAAATATTTGCAAAAATCAGAACGTAGACTGATATTATCAAAAAAGATGAGAAACGTTTGAGAAATATTACTTTGTTATGTAGGTACAGCATGGTTGTTTGGCGCGACTTAGGGGCAACTAGCTTGCTCGCTTTATTGATCGTCAGCTGTAGTGATGGGAGAAACTCAGCAGGAGAAATGAGCAAGCAAGTAGTACAAAAAACCAATGTATCCCCGCTTTTGACAGAAGCTTATGAGACACAAAAGGTAGAAGATTATTTTCAACAAGGAAATAATTTTTTAGAATTGCACCGCTACAATGAAGCGATCGCATCCTACGACAAAGCGATCGCTATCAAACCAGATAAGTATGAAGCTTGGATTAATCAAGGTAATGCTTTAACAGCACTGCAACGTTACCAAGACGCGATCGCTACCTACGACAAAGCGATCGCCATAAAAAAAGACTTGCATTCAGCTTGGTATAACCGAGGAAATGCCTTAACAGCACTGCACCTTTATGAAGATGCTGTAGTAGCATATAAAAAAGCGATCGCGATCAAACCAGACAAGTATGAGGCTTGGATTAATCAAGGAATTGCCCTGACAAAATTGGCACGTTACACTGAAGCGATCGCCGCATACGACAAAGCGATCGCCATTCACCCAAAAAACCATGAAGCTTATTACAATAAAGCTTGCTCTTATGCTTTACAAAATAATATTGAATTAACAACAGAGAACCTGCAAAAGGCAATCAAGCTTTATCCTAATAAATATCAGCAATTAGCAAAAAGCGATCCAGATTTTGATAAAGTGCGTCGTGACAAACGCTTTCGGGAATTACTGCAATAATCGATTCCAAGAAGAAACAATTATCATTAAAATTATGTCTATTTGAAAATTTATCGGAATATTAATTGAGTTGAAAACATAAAACTATAACTCAAGACAGATATTCTCACGCAAGAAATACAGAGTATATTTGAATAAATAAAGTGGCGTTGCTGATTTGAAGTATGAATTTGGTGATGTCAATATTGGGATATAGTTTTGTAGAAGCAATTCATGAATTGCTTCTACGCTCATTCACGCCCAATTCAGCAACGCCAATAAAGTTATATGGTATAGGGGTGTGAAAATATGTATACTAAAGCCAAAATTTTACATTTAACAGTAGAAGAATATCTGCAACTTGAACTGGAAAGCGTAGTTCACCATGAATACATTGCTGGGCAAGTATATGCAACGGTAGCAAACAGTGAAAACAATAAAATAATTACCGGAAATATATTAACTCGATTGCGAGGACATTTACTGGGTAAAAGCTGCCGAGTCTTTTCGTCAGATATGAAAGTAAAAATCGAAGCGCTTGATGTATTTTATCATCCAGATATTTGTGTGACTTGCGATCCTTCTGACCGAGAAAAACTTTTTAAAATTAATCCCTGTCTAATAGTAGAAATTATTTCCCCAGAAACAGAACGCATACACCGCAACGAAAAGCTGATGAATTATCAGCAAATAAAAAGTTTACAAGAGTATGTGTTAATTTCGGAATCAGAAAAAAAAATTGATATTTACCGTAAATATAATCATCAAACTTGGTTTTTGGAGCAATTTTTTACCACAGATATAATGAAATTGTCATCAGTCGGTTTGGAAATGGCGATCGCCGAAATTTATGAAGATATAGAATTTTAATATTTATTGCTAAAACTACCGCGTTTTCTGCAAAAATATGAAAAAACTGTTAATTACTGGAGTTAGCGGCTTTTTAGGATGGAATATTTGCCAGTTAGCACGAGAATGGCAAGTTTATGGAACCTATTTATCTCATTCTCTGAATATTCCCGGTATAAACACCCTTAAAGTTAACTTAACAAATTTTCCAGAAATTAAACAAATATTTCATGAAATTCAGCCAGCAGCAGTAATTCATAGTGCCGCACAATCTCAGCCAAACTTTTGTCAAACCCACCCCGAAGAATCACACGCAATCAATGTAGAAGCATCCAGTAATATAGCTGGACTTTGTGCGGATTATAATATTCCTTGTGCCTTCACATCAACTGACTTAGTTTTTGATGGCTTGAATGCACCTTATAGTGAAACAGACGCGGTATGTCCGGTGAATCTTTACGGTGAGCAAAAAGTCATGGCAGAAGCTGCTATGCTGAAACGATATCCGATGACAGCAGTGTGTAGAATGCCGTTAATGTTTGGGATGGCTACACCCACAGCTACAAGCTTTATGCAGCCATTTATGCAAACTTTGAAAGAGGGAAAAGAACTAAAGTTATTTATAGATGAGTTTCGCACCCCAGTAAGTGGAAAAACTGCCGCAAAAGGGCTTTTATTAGCGTTAGAAAAAGTCAACGGCATAATTCATTTGGGTGGTAAAGAGCGGATTTCGCGCTATGATTTTGGTAAGTTATTAGTAGAAGTATTTCAACTGCCTTCTACAAATTTGCAAGCTTGCCGACAAGAAGATGTGAAAATGGCAGCACCTAGACCAGCAGATGTTTCTTTGGATAGTTCGCAAGCTTTTGCGTTGGGGTATGAACCTTTGTGTTTAAAAGAAGAATTAGAGGCTTTAATTAACGGATAATAAGTAGAGACGTTCGGTGTGGAACGTCTCTACGACTGCGGTATTTTTATTATTGTTTAATAAGCTTCCATTGGCAGACAAGAACAAACAAAATTCCTGTCACCGTAGGCATTATCTATTCTACCTACAGGCATCCAGAATTTATGTTCGCGAGTCCAGGGGGCAGGATATGCAGCTTGTTCGCGAGAATAGGGATGATGCCATTCTCCGGTGATGAGACTTTCGGCAGTGTGAGGTGCATTCTTCAAGACGTTATCTTGAACATCCATTTTGCCTGATTCGATTTCGGCGATTTCTTTACGAATCGCAATCATCGCATCACAAAAACGATCTAATTCTTGTTTCGATTCGCTTTCGGTGGGTTCTACCATGATTGTACCAGCTACGGGCCAGGAGACGGTTGGTGCATGAAAACCGTAATCCATGAGACGCTTGGCAATATCATCGATGTCGATATTCGCGGATTTTTTCAGCGATCGCAAGTCTAAAATGCACTCATGAGCAACTAAAGCATTTTTACCTTTATATAAAACAGGGTAGTACTTTTCAAGTCTCTTAGCGATGTAATTCGCATTCAGAATCGCTACTTTCGTTGCATCCGTTAAACCATCCGCACCCATCATGGCGATGTACATCCAAGATATTACCAAAATGCTAGCGCTACCCCAAGGTGCAGCTGCGATCGCACCAATGGGGGAGTGGGGAAACTCCCCACTCTTGCTGTGCATTTGCACAACAACGTGTCCGGGTAAAAACGGCACCAAATGAGAAGCAACACCAATTGGTCCCATACCCGGACCACCACCACCGTGGGGAATGCAGAAGGTTTTGTGCAAGTTTAAGTGACAAACATCAGCACCAAAATCTCCCGGACGACAAAGACCAACTTGGGCATTCATATTTGCCCCATCCATGTAAACTTGTCCACCGTGAGAGTGAACAACAGCGCAGATTTCTTGAATTTGCTCTTCAAATACGCCATGAGTTGAGGGATATGTCACCATTAAAGCAGCAAGTTGGTTGCTATGCTTTTCTGCTTTTGCTTTTAAGTCGTTTAAATCAACATTACCTTCCGAGTCACAAGCAACTGGTACTACTTTCATCCCGGACATTACCGCACTTGCGGGATTTGTTCCGTGTGCAGATGTGGGAATTAAACAGACATTGCGGTGTCCTTCTTTGCGACTTTCGTGATACTCGCGAATTACTAAAAGTCCGGTGTATTCACCTTGAGAACCGGCGTTTGGTTGTAAAGAGATTCCGGCAAAACCGGTGATTTCTGCCAACCATTCTTCAAGTTGATCGAACAGAATTTGATAACCTTGGGTTTGCGATCGCGGGGCAAATGGATGAATATTACCAAATTCTGCCCAAGTTACGGGTATCATTTCCGATGTTGCATTCAACTTCATCGTACACGACCCTAGGGGAATCATTGATGTAGTTAGAGACAAATCTTTACTTTCTAACTTGTGCAGATAGCGCAACAACTCAGTTTCTGAATGATAGGAGTTGAAGACGGGGTGGGTGAGGTAGCTGGTTGTGCGGGAGAAGGGGAGAGGAGCCAGCGCCGTGCGGGGGTTCCCCCCGTTGAGGCGACTGGCGTGGGGGGGAGGGGGGGATGGTAATTTATCGTCAAAAGCGAAAATCTCTAAGAGGTCTTCTAAATCTTTTACTGTCGTTGTTTCACCTAAAGAGATGCCAACCGCAGTTTCATCATAAATCCGCAAGTTGATTTTTTGCGCTTCGCAAGAAGAGAGAATTGCTTCTTTACTGCGTGTTCCTAACTCGACTTTGAGAGTATCAAAGAAATTTTCGCTGACGATGCTGTAACCCAGACGTTTCAATCCTTCTGCCAGCATCGCTGTCTTGCTGTGGATATTCTCGGCAATTTGCTTAAGTCCTGCTGAACCATGATATACCGCGTACATACTCGCCATCACCGCCAGCAGTACTTGTGCTGTACAAATATTGCTAGTTGCTTTATCGCGACGAATGTGTTGTTCGCGGGTTTGCAAAGCGAGACGCAATGCTGCTTTACCTTGAGAATCTTTTGATACACCGACAATCCGCCCTGGAACTTGCCGCTTATACTCTTCTTTGGTGGCGAAGTATGCCGCATGAGGTCCCCCAAACCCCAAGGGAATACCAAAGCGCTGCGTGCTTCCTACGGCGATATCAGCGCCAAATTCGCCAGGGGGTGTTAACAAAGTTAAGCTTAATGGATCTGCCGCTACCGTTACCAATGCACCCTCAGCATGGGCTTTTTCTATAAAAGCGCGGTAGTCATAAATCGTGCCATCACTAGCAGGATATTGGAGAATTGCCCCAAATATCGGTTGTGCGAAATCAAAGGTTTGATGGTCGCCAACTACAATCTTAATTCCTAAGGGTTTCGCCCGTGTCTGCAACACGTCGATAGTTTGCGGATGACAGTCTTGGGATACAAAGTAGGTATTTGCCTTATTTTTGCAAACACCATAACTCATACTCATTGCTTCTGCTGCTGCGGTTGCTTCATCAAGCAAGGAAGCGTTAGCAATTTCCAAACCTGTCAAATCGATAATCATGGTTTGGAAATTTAGCAGCGCTTCTAATCGTCCTTGGGCGATTTCTGACTGATAGGGAGTGTAAGCTGTATACCAACCGGGGTTTTCTAAGATATTGCGCTGTATTACAGGCGGGGTGATACAGTCGTAATATCCCATGCCAATGAATGAGCGGTAAACTTCATTCTTAACAGCGATTTGTTTTAACTTTGCCAGTGCTGCATACTCACTTAATGCTTCTGGCAGTTGTAAAGATTGTTTCAGCCGAATTGCCTGGGGTACTGTTTTGTCGATGAGGGTATCGAGGTTGGAAATCCCCAATAATTCAAGCATTTGTTGGATGTCATCACAGTTGGGTCCAATGTGACGTTCCGTAAAATTACTTGACTTTTGACTCGTTTGACTCAGTACCTGCTCATGGCTTGACTGAGGACGAGAGGCGTAAAATACCACAAACTGCTCTCCAGACGCGACTATTTCATATTTTGCAACATCTATATTTGTCGCGTCGGCATTTGCTTACCAGTTTATCTAAATTTCATGATTTATGTCCGGATGGGGAGAGGGGGAGACAAGGAGATGGGGAGACAAGGAGATGGGGAGACAAGGAGAGAAAGAATTGTCCCCTTGTCTCCTTGTCCCCTTGTCCCCTTGTCCCCTTGTCCCCTTGTCCCCCCACTCCTCTACTCGCCGGCGACTAGGGTGCTATAGTCTTTGGCTGTTAAAGCATCATCAATGTCACCGGGATCGTTGACGCGCACTTTTAGTAACCATCCTTCACCGTAGGGGTCATCTGCTATTTCTTCGGGGGATTCTATTATGGCATCGTTGCGCTCGATGACTGTGCCGGTAACTGGTGAGTTTAATTCTTCGACAGCTTTGACTGATTCAATTGTACCAAAGCGGTCATTGCGGGTCACGGTGTCGTTTACTTCGGGTAATTCCACAAATACAACGTCACCTAATTGCTGTACTGCAAAGGCACTAATGCCGATGGTGGCAATTTCGCCTTCTAAGCGCACGTATTCGTGAGAATCCAGGTATCTCAAATCTTCAGGATATTCCAAAGACATATTAGTTCCTCTTTTATGTGAAATAAATTAATGCTGAATGCGCGATCGCCTACACTTGATCGATAATTAACCATATTTTGCAATCTTCGTCAAAAATATCGGCATTCGCTGCTTTGTTGGATTTTCAGGTCGGGGTGAGTTTAATCAATTTAAGTTTCGCATGTCAAGTTGTTTATATATTACGGTAGGATTTTTGATACCGCTTTCATACGCTAAGGAAGAAAGAGCGATCGCCTGCCATATCATATAGGAATGAGGGCAAAATTATGATAAAACGAACCGCGAAGTACGCAAAGGACACGAAGGAATAAGAGTTGTAGAGGGTTTTTGCGATCGCTTTAACGTCATAGTTTAAGTTCAAATCTCGGTGTTTCGAGTTCAAAGCCTGAAGTTTCGAGTTCAGAGGCTCAAGTTTCACCCTCAGAAGCTCAAGTTTCACCTTCAGAAGCTCAAGTTTCACCTTCAGAGGCTCATCGTTCACCTTCAGAGGCTCATCGTTCACCTTCAGAGGCTCAAGTTTCACCTTCAGAAGCTCATCGTTCACCTTCAGAAGCTCAAGTTTCACCTTCAGAAGCTCAAACTTGAACTTGATTCACAATATTTTGCCAAAATTATACACCCTGGAAGGGTGCAGCTATACGAACACTCGTGTGCCTCCGCAGCCTATAAAGATTTCAGCCCACGAAGGTGGGCTTTGTTCGTGTAGCCCCAGGCTTCTAGCCTGTGGGCGTTTTTTTAATGCTGCTGATGTTATGCGTAACGCTATTGAATTTTGATATTAAAAGCTTGATAATAGCCTCAGCCGCCCATGAGCAATAATCCCACTGTGAAGAAAATCTTGATTTTGGCAGCCAATCCTAAAAATACAGTCCGCTTGCGGCTAGATCAAGAGGTGCGCGATATTAAGAACGGATTGCAACTTGCCAAACAACGGGACAATTTTATCTTACAGCAAGAGGGGGCGGTACGATCGCCAGATATTCGCCGTGCGGTGTTAGATTTTCGTCCAAATATCATTCATTTTTCCGGACATGGTTCGGAAACTGAGGGATTATCGTTTGAGGATGAAGTCGGTAAGGAAAAGTTTGTCACGGGTGAAGCGCTGGGGGGATTATTTAAGCTTTTTGCTAACCATGTAGAGTGCGTGCTGCTCAATGCTTGTTATTCTGAAGTGCAAGCTAATGCGATCGCTCAACATATTGATTATGTCATAGGGATGAATCAGGCGATCGCTGATAAAGCTGCACTCGAATTTGCTGTTGGCTTTTACGATGCTTTGGCACGTTACGACCCGCAGTATGATGAAGGTTCGCCGATAGAGTTTGCCTTCAATGTTGCTTGCAGTTCGATTGCACTAGCTGGGGTTTCAGGCGCATCTATCCCAGTGCTGATAAAGAACCCC
The DNA here is from genome assembly GCF_050875635.1 of Tolypothrix sp. VBCCA 56010. Lineage (NCBI taxonomy): Bacteria > Bacillati > Cyanobacteriota > Cyanophyceae > Nostocales > Tolypothrichaceae > Tolypothrix > Tolypothrix sp. VBCCA 56010. The sequence goes on along the minus strand of NZ_JBPAOH010000158.1, from coordinate 1,811 downwards.
AACCCAAGGAAGAGAAATGAAAGACGCGATAATCAGCTTCTCGGTCAACTCATCGGTGACGTACCAAATTTACCACCGCACTTTTTACCCCGTGAGGAACAACTCAACCCGTTAAAGCATAAAGTGCTGGCGGATACTAATCAAGTTGTGGCTATCACTGGGCAAAGTCGCCATGTGGGTGTGCAAGGTATGGGCGGAATTGGCAAAACTGTACTAGCTACGGCACTAGCGCGGGATGAAGAAGTCAGACGGGCGTTTCCTGATGGGGTGATTTGGATAACATTCGGACAAACACCGCAAATTTTAACTTTGCAATCGGATGTAGTAAAAGCGCTGGGGGATAAGCAAGCATCGTTTACCGAGATTAATTCGGGAAAAACGCAGTTGCGAAAGTTGTTGACGGATAAAGCTTGTTTGCTGATTTTGGATGATGTCTGGAATTTAAACGACGCAAGCGCGTTTGACGTGTTAGAAAAACCTTGCCAGATGTTAATTACTACCCGTGATGCGGGGATAATTACAGCGTTGGGAGGTGAAGAATATCAGCTTTCAATTTTAAGTGAACAACAGGCTTTAGCTTTATTGGCAGATTGGGCAAATCAAGCTGTAGAGACGTTACCAACGACAGCAATAGAGGTAGCGCAAGAATGTGGGTATTTGCCATTAGCATTGTCAATGGTGGGAGCGATGATGCGGGGGAAACCGACAAATCGCTGGCAGAATGTATTAGAAAAGCTGCGTAATGCAGACTTAGAGAAGATTCGTCAACAGTTTCCAGATTATCCTTATCCTGATTTACTCAAGGCAATTCAGGTAAGTGTGGAAGCGCTGGAAGTAGAAGAGAGAGAAAGATATTTAGATTTTGCTGTATTTCCTGAAGATACACCGATACCGGAAGCAGTTTTGCAGACTTTTTGGGAACCGTTGGGGTTAGATGAGTTTGACACCCAAGATGTAATTGATAAGTTGGTGAGTAAGTCTCTGATATCGCGGGATGAAAAGGGAAATTTGAGTTTGCATGACTTACAGCTTGATTATGTCAGGAAACAAGTAATCTCGGAGAACCCCACCCCTAACCCCTCCGCGCAAGCAGGGAGGGGAAAAGATGCTACTCTTAACTTCTCCTCGCAAGCAACGAAGGGAAAAGATGCGACTCTTAACCCCTCCTCGCTTGCGGGGAGGGGTGGCGAAGCCGGGGTGGGGTTAATTGGGGGGTTAGGTCTTCTCCACAATCGCCTATTAAACGCTTACACTCAAAAATACCCCTCAGGCTGGCATAGCTTAGAGAATGACGGCTACATCTTCCAAAATTTAGTACATCATTTAATTCAAGCAGGACGCACAACTGAGTTACAACAGTTATTGCTTGACTTCCATTGGTTGCAAGCCAAGTTAGAACAAACCAATATCAACGAGTTAATAGCAGATTATAATTTTTTACTAGAAAGTAAGAACTTACAGCTAGTGCAAGCAGCGTTGCGACTGTCAGCGCATATTCTAGCAAAGGATAAAACCCAATTGCCAGAACAATTGTTAGGACGTTTGCTGTACTTTGAAGTCCCAGAAATTCAAGCGTTGCTACAACAGGCACAGCAGAACAAAACCACTTGGTTGCGTCCTGTGACACCTAGCTTAACTCCCCCTGGTGGAGCATTACTCCGTACTTTAAGTGATCGTAGTAACTTGGTTAATGCGATCGCTTTTTCACCTGATGGCAAATACCTCATTTCTGGTTCTTTTGACACCACACTCAAAGTCTGGGATTGGCAAACTGGGGTTGAAGTGCGTACTTTAAGTGGTCATACTTCCTG
>NZ_JBPAOH010000157.1:0-19028 GCF_050875635.1 Tolypothrix sp. VBCCA 56010 | reverse complement strand
ACTCTCACCTACATGGTCATTCAGTTGTCAAGGTTCTGTACCTTGCGGCTAATCCTCCAAGTCCTTGTGGGCTTTAGTTTCTAGCCAACGGATCGCACTTTGACTCCTAAATCAACACCAACATAATCATACTCTTTGTTAGTGATTTCCCGTTCTATTTCATAGGAACAAGAAATGTACCAATCACCCGCAGTTTGAGATATCGTGACCTTTGTGGTTGTTGTGTGAGGTAAAGATTCATAAGTTGAAACCCATCCAATGGTTGGTAATTTAATTCGGTTGCCGCCAATATTTATTGGTTTACCACCTGCATTAATTGTAAAACTCGAATTTCGACCTTTCCTTTTAAACTTAGGATAATCTGCACGTTTCTCAAAAAAGTTTTGAAAAGCTTTCCCTAAATTCTCAAAAGCAAACTCAGTTATTTTTTGGCAGATACCTTTTTCTTTAATCCAGGGGAAAACTGTCTTTACTTCATTATTAAAGAATTTCTTTAAAATTAGATGATTCGGCTTGTATCCTTCTTTATATAAAACCTGCCATGTCGCCAGCCCCCAGTTGTAAGTAAACCGAGATATACCCGCGTGTTTTGACATCAAAACTTTTTGGGTTGATGTCAATTTCAGCTTCGTTTTTATGGAAGTCAACAACACGAATACACTCGCTCTTATTAAGCAGGAGAGTTGGTATTTGGGAATTATCCCATAAATTGTACGAGTAAGTCTAGTCGGCTCATGTAAATTTTCTTGAAAGAAGTTTCGGTTTTTGTGTCTGATTTGTCAATAAATGTAGAGGACTGTCGAGAAATTAGTGTACTAGACTATAACTCTTTTTCCTACTCAGTGATGGCATTTCTTGCCAGCATGTTCGGCAGAACCAGTAAACTTCATTCTTGCGAATATGAGCCAAAAGTCGGTGGGAGCAGCAAGGGCAATTATTCATGGTTTTTTAAAGTTATGTGAAGGCGATACTAAAAGGAAGATTGTATAGTTAGTGACAAATATTTTGTACAAAACTATCTAAATCATGCTATTTTTGCGGAAAAATACCCTCAGCGGTAATACAGAAAATAAAAATAAAGTTCACTTCATAAACGATAATTTTTCAGTATTACTACGTAACTGTTTCGATTTGTTTTAATTTTTGATGACAAATAATATTGTGTCCGTACAATATGTGTGATTTGCCGGACATAATATGATGCCTGCTGTGTTTGCAATTATTTACAAAAAATTATATTGTTCCCAATAAGGGCAATACCTTCTTCTTTAACAAGTTAATTAAAGCTGGTTCCATATACTCAAAGTCATCTGGTATATCCAAACATATAACTTTTTTATTCTTGAGAAACGGCTGAAAATTTTTTGAGAGCTTATTTCTATGGGATTTTTCCATCACAAAAATAATATCAGCCCATTCAATCATTTCAGTTGAAACTGGTATTTCGGCATAGCGGTCTAAACCCGCTGATTCCACCTCAAGTCCTTCATACTCAAAAAACACAGCCTCAGCTGTGGGACTTCGCAATCTATTCTGGCTGCACAGAAATAAAAGCTTTTTCATGTATCAATTATATATCTCGCATCAAAACAAAAAGACGCTAAGAACTACTTAGCGTCTTTGCGCGAAAATATTATCTTTAACGCTTAACTTCAAACCATCTCTGATGGTGTCTGAACTACTGGTTGCGGTTGCGGTTGAAACATGAAGAGAGAGTATACCACATCTCGGCGGATATTCACCATCATATCCAAGAAAAGTTCATATCCCTCGCTCTTGTATTCAATTAGCGGGTCTTTTTGACCGTAACCGCGCAGTCCTACAGATTCTCGCAAGGCGTCCATTTGTTGTAAGTGTTCCCGCCAGAGCGTATCAATCCGCTGTAAGATAAAGAACCTTTCAGCTTGTCGCATTAGTCCCGGCTGCACTTGGTCAACTTGATCTTCCTTCATGTCGTAGGCATTTCGCACCTGTTCGTGAAGGAAAAATTTAATTTCGCCTATTGTCATCTCTTCTAAATGATTTGGCTGCAAGTCTTGCAGCAGATAGACGAATTCTTTGACTTTTTCAGCCAGCTTTTCTAATTCCCACTCTTCTGAGGGCAAGTCTGGGTTGATGTAATAGTCAACGATCTCATCCATCGTTTTTTCGGCGTACTTGATTACCTGTTCTTTCAAGTCTTGCCCCTCTAGCACCCGACGACGTTCGGCATAGATAGCGCGACGTTGATTGTTCATCACTTCGTCGTACTCAAACACCTGTTTGCGGATGTCGTAGTAGTAGGTTTCGACTTTTTTCTGAGCGCCTTCTAAACTGCGGGTAAGCATTCCAGATTCAATGGGCATATCTTCCTCAACTTGGAAGGCTTCCATTAAGCGGGCTACGCGATCGCCTCCAAAAATCCGCATCAAGTTATCTTCTAAACTTAAGAAGAATCTTGTCGATCCAGGGTCCCCTTGACGTCCTGCACGTCCGCGTAACTGATTATCTACTCTTCGCGATTCGTGGCGTTCTGTACCAATTACGTGCAAACCGCCTAACTGCACTACTTCTTCGTGTTCTCGACTAGTAAACTGTTCGTATTCGTGCTTGACGCGGTTATAAGCTGACCGCAGAGTTTGAATTACTACGTCGTCAATTGGCGCTTTTTCTGCCGCCACAGCTACTTTCTCTTCTGCCTCTAATTCGGGTAAACTGCGCTCACCATACTCCCGCACTGCCAGTTGTACAGCTTCTTTCAACAGTTGTTCTGTTTCTTTTGACAGTTGAATCGGGAATACTTGTGGCGAAGCCTTCCAAGTTTTTACCTTTTTACCAGGGACAAAACCATGTCCACCACCAGTTCCTGTGGGCAAACCAGCGTCTCTGTGGACACCAAAAGTATCTTCGTCTTCGGGTTGGACGATGCGGGGCATAAAGTATTCCCGCAGCTTCAGACGCGCCATATATTCAGAGTTACCACCCAAAATAATGTCAGTACCTCTACCAGCCATGTTGGTGGCGATAGTCACAGCACCTTTGCGTCCGGCTTGGGCGACAATTTCTGACTCTCGTTCGACGTTTTCGGGTCTTGCGTTGAGCAATTCGTGGGGAATATTTTGCTGCTTGAGAAGCCCGCTGAGATATTCTGATTTTTCTACACTGGTGGTTCCCACCAGCACAGGTCTACCGAGTTGGTGCATTTCGGCACATTCGTTAGCGATCGCCCGCCATTTACCCGGCTCAGTTTTAAAGACCATATCAGACAAGTCTTGACGCAGCCTTTTCCTGTTGGTAGGAGTTACCGTTACTTCCAGTTTGTAAATTTTTTCAAATTCAGGTTCTTCTGTCTTTGCTGTTCCAGTCATTCCTCCCAACTTAGGATACAACAAAAACAAATTTTGATAAGTAATTGTTGCTAAAGTTTGCGTTTCCGGCTGAATTTCTACGTGTTCTTTAGCTTCAATTGCTTGATGCAGTCCATCACTCCAACGTCGTCCTGGTAACACCCGACCAGTAAATTCATCGACAATTACCACTTCCCCATTGCGGACGATGTAATTTACATCCTTGAGGAAAAGTTCTTTCGCTTTAATCGCATTGAAAACAAAGTGTGCCCACGGATCTTCCGGGTCGAATAAATCTCTTACTTCCAAAAGATTTTCCGCTTGAGCAAAGCCTTCATCGGTCAACAGCACGTTACGCGCTTTTTCATCGACCTCGTAATGCTCATCTTTTTTCAGAGTAAGTGAAATTTCCGCTGCTTGCAGATATTTTTCTGTCGGTCTTTCTACCTGCCCGGAAATAATTAGCGGTGTCCGCGCTTCATCAATTAGAATTGAGTCTACTTCGTCAATTACGCAGTAATTAAAGGGACGTTGCACAACATCTGCCATTGATGTTGCCATGTTATCACGCAGATAGTCAAAACCTACCTCGCTGTTGGTAACATAAGTGATATCACAGTTGTAGTTTTTTTGACGTTCGGCGGGAGTCATATTTGCTTGAATTAGCCCCACACTCAACCCCAAAAAGCGATGCACCTGTCCCATCCATTCCGCGTCTCGACGAGCCAGGTAATCGTTGACGGTGATAACGTGTACACCTTTACCGCTTAAAGCATTTAAATAACTTGGCAAAGTCGCAACCAGGGTTTTGCCCTCCCCGGTTTTCATTTCGGCAATTTGCCCTGAATGCAGGATAGCACCACCTAAGAGTTGCACATCAAAATGTCGCAACCCCAAAACACGTCGCGCTGCTTCCCGGACAACAGCATAAGCTTCTGGCAAAATATCATCTGTAGTTTCACCTTTGCCGAGTCGTTGTTTAAACTCTGCTGTTTTATCTTTTAACTGTTCATCAGAAAGAGCTTTAACTTCTTCTTCTAAGAGGTTAATTTCAGTAATGTAAGGTTGGTATTTTTTCAGCTTACGAGCGTTGGGATCGCCCAACAAAGTTTTTAGCATGGCGTTTGTTTTCAACTAAATCAAGAGGGGATGGAGATTAAAGGTTTGGCATTTATTATAAGCATTTAACCCAACCGAGCCGTGAGAGCGCAAGGTCGATCGGTTGAAGCAGGAGAATTCACTCAAAAACCTAGTCGCTTGTCGAGCCAATCAGTCTACTTAACGATTGGTTTAACTCATATCTTATAATTTGAAACTTATTTCATAGTATCATTTTGCCTTCAGCACTCGAAGGCGAACCCTAACCATGCGACTGTAGCGATCGCCCTACTTGCGGGAATTGGGCATTGGGCAATGGGCATTGGGCATTGGGCAATGGGCAATGGGCAATGGGAATTGGGTAAAGGGGAGAGAATTATTACCGATGCCCCATGCCCCATGCCCCATGCCCCATGACCCATGCCCCATGCCCCATGCCCCATGCCCAATTCCCCATTCCCTACTTCCACTCTGAAGTCAGGCTACGAAAGTTGAAGTCGGTGGCGCTGGGATGACAGCTGACACAGCTACCTACTTGTACGGGGCGTGGTAATTGCACTTTGGGATGCAAAGCTTTAAAATAGCGCGAATCGCTGAAGCGATAAGGTGTTGATTCTTCTTTGAGGTGGGAACGGGAAAAAGTTGACAAATATCTCCACACCAAGATGCGCGGTGGATCGACTAAAGGTTTGAGTTGTGCGCCGTAGTGCTGCGAATCTTGCAAAAGGTTTTTCCAGGTTTGGGTGGGAAAAACAGCCGGGGGAAGGGCAATGTGACAATTAGAGCAATTTTCTAAATATAATTGTTGTCCCAACTGATATTGTGCCGGCACTACGTCAACCGTACCCACATCCGACGTGTTTGTAGCACCTTGGACGTTAGTTGCCAAAAAAAGAAGCCAGCCCATAGCCAGACTCCACGCTAAAATTATCACCATTAAACCGATAGTTTTTCGCTTTGTTGGGCGGGATTTGCGCTTCACGAGATTTGACATTGCTCTCACTCACAGATATTGAAATGTGGCGCTTGAGCTAATAATAAGACTTATCCAGCGCTTGTGGTATTTCTAGCTTTGGTTAAATATAGCGGTTCTCACTTGCGTCAAATACATTCTGATGTAGGGACAATTCATGAATTGTCCCTACTGCGTTCGCCCTGGTATTGCATCCAACACCAAAACGGCTATATTGCCGGATAACAATTTTTTTGTTGTGTCAACAAATTAATCTTGTTAAAGATTTTTGCTTCTTGTTTTCACAGTTGCTGGGTTTGGGAGGCGACTAACTCACGTAGCCAAATGTGTAGCGGATCGTAATCGAGACGTTCATGCCAAAGCTGCATATAGTTGTACTTATTAAGTTTAATTGGTGGTTCAAGCAGAGCCAGGTTTGTATATTGAGCAAACAGCATGGCAATTCGACGAGGCAAGGTAAAAATCAGATCAGTCTGTTGCACAATCATCGGAACCGAGAGAAAATGTGGTATCTTCAACATGACTCGACGCTTTACGCCTAAATTTGACAACACATTATCCACATGGGTTTTAGTTGGATTCGGGACTACGTTTGTAGGCGTGATGAACCCGTGTGGCAAAGCAATGTAAGATTCAAGTGTAAAATCTGTTTGAGCGATCGGATGATCGGCGCGAACGACACACACATAATCTTCTACAAATAACTTTTGGGATTTAAACTCCCCAGTTTCCGGTAGATTAGCAACTCCTAAACCTAGATCGATCGCTCCATCTCGTAAGTTATCTAATGTGTCACAACGCCAATTATTGCATTCTAAATTCAGTTGCGGAGCTGCCCTCGAAATTTGCTGCAAAACTGAAGGAAGAATCACGGCGGTTGCATAATCTGACGTACCTAATCGAATCGTGCCTTGTGCTGTTTTTGGATCAAAAACGGTTGGTTGAATTAACTGCTCAATATTTAACAAAATTTTTTGTAATGGCTCTACTAACTCAAGAGCGCGTGGTGTAGGAACCATGCCTTTGGGAGAACGCACAAGCAGTGGATCGTTGAACACTTGACGCAATCGCCCAAGCGCATGACTGGTAGCCGATTGACTCAAACCAATTTTTTCTCCAGCATTCGTGACGTTACGCTCTTCGAGCAACGCAGATAACACCAGTAGCAGATTAAAATCCAATGTCAACAAATTTATTTTATGCATAGGCATCATTCATATCATGCATTTGACAAAGCATAGTAAATTCTCTAACATAAATTTTAGTTTTTAAATGACTGTAAAAAAAATCAAAATAATTAGTAATTTCAATTAGTGGGAACTTGAATTCAGGTAATTGTTGACTGCTGAATTAAAAAACAGCGTGTTTGCAAATATCAATGAATTATGAATTATTAGGTTAAATTTATCCGGCGCTGGTACGAATTAAAATTATCAATTCTGCTAATTGGAGCGGGTGCTTTTGTGTGGATAATGTACCAACTTCAAGCACCTGCCGATGCAAAAAATATGTATAATATATTACATATGCTATTCAAGTAGGTAGGTGTGAATAAACCGTACTATGCAACAGAAAATGAGTCAAAACCGCAAGCAAATTGCTTCACTCAGCTCAGTCCCAAGAAGACACGCTGCGCGAACACTTCGTTGGCAATGACATAGTTATAAATTTTCGCGCCATCTACTTAGAACCGTTTTTAGGTAAAGAGACCAGATTGTAGGGATACAACGCTCGTTGTTCCATTCTTCATCAAATATTTATCTAAAATCTTGTAGATATATCTGTATTATTTAATAGTTGGAAATAAACCCTTGTACGTGTACAATCTCCTATGAAAACTCTCAAAGCTTTCACCGCGTTAACGATTTCTGCTCTGTCGGCACTTACCATTTTGGACGCTCTGATACCCCAAGTGGTACAAGCACAACCTGATAATAGTCAACTATCGAAAAAAGGATGTGACAATAGAAGTTTGCAGGGAACATATTCAGCCCAATCTACTGGGTTTGTGAATAACACCGACCCGTTAGCCGTAACTGGTTTACTCACCTTTGATGGCAATGGAAATGTCAACGGAACTATTTTAGTCAGAAGTATTGCAGGAAACGTGACAACCAATATTCGCACTCAAGGCACATACCAAGTGAATAGTGATTGTAGCCTTACTCAATCTTTTACTAGAAACGATGGAACGACTGCTAATTATAGCGGCGCGATCTTCGATGATGGTAATAAGTACGCTCTTAGCCAAACTGACCCTGGTACTATTGTTAATGTCCAAGCTGAAAGAGTTAGACGTTACCAGTCTCGTTAACACAGTAGATCGAGTTTTATAACATTTGATGGTATAGAGACGCGACACCCAAGCGTCTCTACAAAAAGCGGACATTGTACCATCAATTCACCCCAAAAATAGAAAGCAAATTAGCTGCGAAAATCAGACGCAAACATATTATTTTCTTTGCAGTCGGCTTTGAAGACATAGCACCTAATACAAGCTTTGCTATCGGTTATGCGATCGCCGTAATTAAATGTTTCCCTCTTTTTTAAAAGTCATTAAATCTTTACTAAACTTATCAAAAAATTACTGAAAAAACTATTGATAAATTGGTGACTTAGTATTATTGTACTTTAACATAGTCAGATTTAAAACTATCTATTAACAATCGTGGTAAAAACTGATAATACCAGCGTTTATGCTGCACAGAAGGATGATTATCCCGGACGTGCATACTTTATTCGGCATGGTGAAAGCACCAGTAATGAACGTAACATTTTTGCCGGGGTATTGGATGTTGACCTGACCGCATTTGGAAGGTTGCAGGCACGCCGTGCAGGTGTTGACATTAAGAAAAAAGGTGTGAAGTTTGACGCAGTATATGTCTCTCAATTGGATGAAGATGGCAGCAATGCACTTGATAAAGACGAGATTATGGAGCTTTTAGGGCGAATAGAAGATATGACAACAGGCGAACGTTCTTCTGAAGAAATTAGGAGATACGTCACTGATTATCTTTTCAACATTCTTGATGCCGATAAAAATGGCACGGTTGATTTGCAAGAGTTAGAAGATTATGTATCAACGTATGGGTTGGTTGCTAACCTTAACGTTGTCTCTGCTGCTGCATCCCCGGTAACAACATAATCAAGCGAGGCAGGGCGATCGCGCTTTGCGCCCGCTCAGAAGCGATCGCATCTTAATTAGTCTTGACAAAATCCTTGGTTAGTGTATCAACATCATAACTTATCGTTTGATTAATTTTCACTTACAGCAATTCTCGTAAAGGGTGAATAATGGGCGTATTTGTAGGGACAATTCATGAATTGTCCCTACACCAAGCAATATCGTTCAATTTGAACTTCATCCTTGAATAAGGAACCGGAGCAAGTAGTGAAGATAGCAAGTTGGGAGTTGAAATAGAACAGACTACAACGCTGTGTAAGTATCAAATTAGAAAACCATGAAAATTTTTGCAATATCATCTATAACAGCTCTTGCTGGTTCTGATTTTTGGAAACTCATTTTTAGTGCAGACATCTCCATCGTCAACACACCTATACCGCTGTTCAAAATCGTTATTATCGTCATTGTCCTCACACTTACTCTGGCGTTAAAACAAGTTTTCTCCGAAATTATCATTCGTAGAATCGAGCGTCTAACTAGCAAAACGCAGACCACTTTTGACGATGAGTTGATCGAGATTATCAAGCAACCTTTAAACTGGCTGATTGTTATCGGTGGACTGTGGATAGTGCAGCTAATTCTGGCAGAAAATTTTAGCCCAGAATTGAACGAAAAAGTAGAAGGGATTCTCAGGTTTAGTACTTACGCTACCTTTGCCTTTATTGTTTACCGTGCCGCCCCTGTGTTGGGAGAGGTGCTGAAACAATGGACGCTCTCAACTGAAACCGAGCTAGACGATTTGCTCGTACCCTATCTGCCGAAATTGTTTCAGGTGCTGGCGATCGCGATTATCTTGCTCAAAGCAAGTGAGGTATTTTTGGGTGCATCGGCTGGGGCACTCATCGGGTTGCTTGGTGGAGCGGGTGTTGCCATAGGTTTGTTACTCAAAGACCTGATCTATGACTTGTGTTGTACCGTCATTATCTACGTAGATAATCTGTTTCGACCCGGAGACCAAGTGACGATGCATGGAGTAGAGGGTCTAATTAAGGTGGAAAATGTTGGACTGCGAAGTACAACCCTTCGTATACTGACCAGAAACACTATCCAAAAAGTGCCCAATTCTAAAATGATTAATGGAGTAGTGGAAAATTGGTTCCAACCGATAGGAAATGATAATTCAATAGGGATTAACTTAACCCTGAAAATTGATGGTATTTCGGCAGAAAAAACCGAAAAAATTTGTATCGGTCTTCGAGAAATTCCGAAGTCAATTGATATCTTGACGGAAAAGTTTTTTATTTACTTTAGCGAACTCAATCAAAATTCTCGTGTGATTAAAATTCGGGTTTTTGCTAATACTAATGGTAATTCCCAATTATACTTTGATACCATCGAAAAAGTAAACCTAGCGATACTGACTCTAATGGAGAAAGAGCAAATTAATCAATTCTCCTATTATCCGGTGCAACTCCAAACTAACCTTGGAGAAGCTCAAAATAACTTAGAACCAATCAAAAATTGACAAAGCAGACAAATATACCAAATGCATTAGATATAGGTGTGAAAAAAAATGTATGAACACGCGGCGTTATACAAGGATTTCAGGCAACGCATAATTAATTTCCAAAGATGTCTGTTAAAGCGCAAATTTGATCGTCTATTTACTACCAAAGGTGTAGGATAATACCGATTGATGCATGGCTATCGGCAAATCGAAACTTCAGAATAGGTAAATTGATGGTAAAAATATCAAAAACTACTGCCAAAAAATTATGGCTTAGAGAAATATTTAGATTTCAAGGTTCTGTTATTCCAGGAATTTTGGAACGTTCTCTCTTTTGTGCTGCATTTAGCATTCTGATTTCCTTTCTTTACTTTATTAAATTGCCCGTTGCTCAACCCGTTTTAGGCAGTGTAATTCCCAGTATTGTTTTAGCTTTATTGCTAGTTTTTCGTACTAATACGGCTTATGAGCGATATTGGGAAGGAAGAAGACTTTGGGGTAGTACAGTTGTCACTATCCGCAATTTAGCTTGGCAAATTTGGGTTGCAGTTGACGAAGTTGAACCTGGAGATCGAGAGCGGAAAATTACCGCATTACGTTTATTGTCGGCGTTTGCGATTTGCGATAAGCTATATCTCCGTTATGAACCAGCTAGTGACGAGTTAAAACCTTGGGTTTCTGTTTCTCAATACAGGGTTTTGCAAAATAGTCAAAATATGCCGTTAGAAATTGCTGGTTGGTTAGGAGATTACTTGCAGCAACAATACAAGCGAGGTCTTTTAACTAATTACCAATTGGCTACTATGCACACTCTGATCAATAAGTTGATAGATGATGTAGGCGGCTGCGAACGCATTTTGAAAACACCAATCCCCGCAGCCTACGTCATTCATCTGAATCAACTGGTACTCATCTACTGTTTAATTCTACCTTTTCAGTTTGTCAAAGATTTAGGTTGGTGGACAGGTTTATTTGTAGCAATTGTCAGTTTTGCTTTGTTTGGGATTGAGCAAATTGGAGTGGAAATCGAAAATCCTTTCGGTTACGACTATAATGACTTACCACTAGATAAAATTTGTCAAACCATTCAGAACAATCTTGAAGAATTCATAGCTTCTCAAACAAACCAAGACACCATGGAAACTCGTTGAGAAAATAACCACTTATTGAGTATAACCAAATGAAAATTGGTATTTTATGCCACAGCAGCCTGGGTGGTAGTGCTCGCATCGCTATGAATTTAGCCCAAGAATTGGCTCAACGCGGGCACAAAATTCATTTGTTTACTTATTCCACTCCGTTTGGCAGCTGGGGAAAACATAAAGGAATTACAAATCACAAGTTATTCTCACAATCTCATCAAGATCGTTCAGCAGGAAAATTGTATGTCGATTGGACTGACGATGAACTGCAAGCCTATCTCAAATGCGTTCTACAGGTGATTGAACTCGATGGGTTAGATGTTGTGCATTTTCATTATGCAGTTCCCTTTGCATTGATTGCTGCCAGGGTGGGACAGTTGTTGGGAGACCATGCCCCAGTATTAGTGGGTACTTTACATGGTACAGATACATTGACGTTAGGTCGTGACCCAATTTTAGGACTGCATCTGAAGCAGGCAATGCTAGCAATGGACACCCTCACGACTGTTTCAACTGCCCATGCTCATCTTTCTCAGATAAACTTGGAACTACCAGAACCTCCAAAGGTGATTCCAAATTTCATTAACTGTGTGTGCGATCATCCCAAATTCATATTCAGGAAAAAGTTGCGGTTAATCCACATTTCAAATTTTCGCCCTATTAAGAATACTTGTCACATTGTGGACATCTTTGCTGCTGTTAAAAAACAAATCGATGCCGAACTTTGGTTGGTAGGGGATGGACCAGAATTGGCAGAGGTACAGCGTCAGGTAAAACTGACTCATCTAGAACAAGATGTCAAATTCTGGGGTGCTCAAAAAGATGTCTTTTCAATTCTCAAAAACAGTGATGTGCTATTGGTAACAAGCACTTATGAAAGTTTTTGTCTAGCTGCGTTAGAAGCAATGGCTTGTGGGATTCCAGTTATAGCCAGTCGGGTTGGGGGTATACCCGAACTCGTATTAGATGGTGAAACGGGTTTTTTAGTCGATCTAGGTGCTGTTGAACAGTTTGCAGATAGAGTTGTGTATCTGTCTGAAAATCGAGAACAATTGTTAAATTTTGGAAAAGCATCGATTGAACATGCCAAAAATTTTGCTGCCTCCAAGATTGTGCCAATGTACGATTCGCTTTATTTAAATGCTCTTGAGAAAAAATGCTTCCCATCCGCATCAGTACTTGCAGGTATCGATTGAGCAATCGTGCAGTAGCCAATGAGGTCAGAAAACAATGCGTTCGCTAGAAGATTTACTCAATTCGTCTGAAGATAGACAATTTTTATAGAAACGTGATTTCGCTTCGGATTTATTGAGCGATAAGCCGGAGGCTTGACGCTAGGCGTATCGCTATTTATCTGAACTTCATCCTCAAAAGGCTGAAACAGCCCAATCTCCTTTCTACACATGACGGTAAATTTGTACAGTGCATAAATCCGAGATTTTCATCTAGCTGGTAAATCAAAACATAACTTATCTTAACAAAAATCAAAACACTCTCTAAAAAATCCGCATATACAGTAGTTTTTAGTCACATCGCCAATTACAAAAACAATCATGTCCCAAATCATGATAGAATCAATCCTTCAAGAAAAGCGTCTATTCCACCCCAGCTCTGAATTTTCCCAAAAAGCTCATATCAAAAGCTTGGAAGACTACCAGCGCCTCTACGACAAAGCGAAAGCCGATCCGCAACAATTCTGGGCAGAGTTAGCAGAACTTGAGTTGCACTGGTTCCAGAAGTGGGACACAATTCTAGACTGGCAACCGCCGTTTGCTAAGTGGTTTGTCAATGGCAAGATTAATATTTCTTACAACTGTCTTGACAGACACCTGACTACATGGCGCAAGAATAAAGCCGCGATTATTTGGGAAGGAGAACCAGGCGACTCGCGTACCATCACCTACGCCCAATTGCATCGGGAAGTTTGTCAGTTTGCGAATGTACTGAAGCAACTGGGAGTGAAAAAAGGAGATCGGGTTGGCATTTATATGCCGATGATTCCGGAAGCGGCGATCGCCATGCTAGCTTGTGCCAGAATTGGCGCACCTCACAGTGTAGTTTTTGGTGGTTTTAGTGCAGAAGCTTTGCGCGACAGGCTAGTTGATGCTCAAGCAAAACTCGTCGTTACTGCTGATGGTGGTTGGCGCAAGGATGCAATTGTACCGCTCAAGGAACAAGTAGACAAAGCTTTAGCTGATGGCGCTGTTCCCAGCGTAGAAAACGTCGTGGTAGTGCAGCGTACCCGTCAAGAAATCCACATGCAACCAGGACGCGATCAATGGTGGCATGATTTGCAAAAGAATGTTTCCGCAGATTGTCCCGCCGAACCAATGGACAGTGAAGATATGCTGTTTATTCTCTACACTTCTGGTAGCACTGGCAAACCGAAAGGTGTTGTACACACAACTGCTGGTTATAACTTACACGTTCACATAACCACCAAATGGATTTTCGATTTGCAAGACACAGATGTATACTGGTGTACTGCTGATGTAGGTTGGATTACGGCACACTGCTTCGTTGTCTACGGTCCTCTTTCCAATGGTGCGACAACGGTAATTTACGAAGGAGCGCCTCGCGCCTCTAATCCAGGCTGTATGTGGGACATTATTGAGAAACACGGGGTCAATATATTTTATACCGCACCTACTGCGATTCGTGCCTTTATCAAAATGGGCGACAACTTACCGAAAGCGCGAAATTTGTCTTCCTTACGTTTGCTAGGAACTGTGGGTGAACCAATTAACCCAGAAGCTTGGATGTGGTATCACCAAGTGATTGGCGGTGAACGGTGTCCGATTGTTGATACTTGGTTTCAGACGGAAACAGGTGGTTTGATGATTACGCCTCTGCCAGGGGCAATTTCTACAAAACCCGGTTCTGCAACTCTTCCTTTCCCTGGAATCTTGGCTGATGTAATAGATTTAGAAGGAAACTCTGTGGGTGATAATGAAGGCGGTTATTTGGTCATACGGCATCCTTGGCCTGGTATGATGCGAACAGTATACAACGATCCAGACCGCTTCCGTCGTACCTACTGGGAACATATTCCCCCCAAAGATGGGCAATATATCTACTTTGCTGGAGATGGAGCAAGACGGGACGAAGACGGTTATTTCTGGGTCATGGGGCGTGTTGATGATGTGATGAATGTATCAGGGCATAGACTGGGAACAATGGAAGTTGAATCAGCCCTTGTATCACATCCCGGCGTTGCTGAAGCAGCAGTCGTAGGTAAGCCGGATGAACTTAAAGGAGAAGAAATAGTTGCTTTTGTGACTTTAGAAGGCGATCGCAATCCCAGTGAAGAACTGAGTAAAGAACTCAAGCAACACGTTGTTAAAGAAATTGGGGCGATCGCCCGTCCCGGAGAAATTCGCTTTACCGATGCTTTGCCCAAAACTCGTTCCGGTAAGATTATGCGGCGCTTGCTGCGAAATCTCGCTGCTGGGCAAGAAGTTTCAGGGGACACTTCTACTTTAGAAGATAGAGATGTTTTGGATCAGCTGCGTCAAGATGCTTAAATTTCGCTCCGAAACCCTTATTGGGATTTAAACCTAATATGTACATATTACTGCTTAAGTACTTATGAATCCCTATCATCCCCAAGAATTTTTTGACTTATCCAACAGTCCAGCTGCCTCTGAGCTATTCAAGGACATAACATATGTGTGGGAAGGTGTTGCGGCACTACCTTCTTTTATTGAGCGAATCATAGAACCGAAAATCCTGGGGGAGGTTGAGGAAGGGGCTTGGGTAGAACCCGGTAAAGTCCAAATGGAACCAGGATCTCGCGTGGAACGGGGAGCGGTGGTACGCGGACCAACCATTATTGGACGAAATACGGTGGTACGGAGCAAGGCTTACATTCGCGGTCATGTGATGGTGGGTGAAAATTGTACCATCGGACATGGCGTAGAAATACGTCAAATTTTGGTTCTCAATAACAGTCAAATTGCCCACACCAATCTAGTTACCACCTGTTTAATTGGCAATCGAGTCTTGGTGGCGTATCTAGCGGGTCTCCTCAATTATCGCTTAGATGGCAAACCCATCTGCGTCAAGATTAATCGCGGTGAGGAGAAACAGGAATTCCCTACAGAATTGATCCATTTAGGTGCTTGCGTTGGCGATGACTCGAAAATTGGAGCGATGACAATTCTTCAACCCGGTACCGTTGTCGGGCAAAGGTGTATCATCTATCCTCAAATTTCCGTCAGCGGGTATGTTCCCAACGACTCGATTGTCAAATTAAAATCCCAACCAGTAGAAGTGATTCCACGAAATCAATCTCTGAAATAATATTTGCTCGAAGCAGAATAAGGAAATTCTCTATGAACAGTGTTTTGAACAATAGTGACTTATACTATCGTCTCCGGAATTTGGGCATGAGTGGGGGAATGATCCACTTTGGCTCCCATCCAGATGATGAAGATGAGGGACTCTTGGTATATGTCGCCCGAAAAATTGGCGGACGAGCCGTTTACTGGTCTGCAACCCGTGGTGAAGGGGGACAAAATCGGATTGGTTCTTATCAACGGGAAGCCTTGGGAATTTATCGGACATGGGAATCTGACTCAGCACGCGCTGTGGACGGCGGTGAGTGTTTATACGGACCATTTATCGACTTCGGCTACTGTAAGAATGCTGATGAGCCGCTAGAAAATTGGGGACGCGAGCAATTAATTAAACAAGTGGTGCGTGCTATTCGCTTAGTGCAACCCCAAGTGATAGTCGGTCGTTGGCAGGGTATTGCCGACGACTTCCACGGACACCATCAAGCAGTGGGGTTAGCAATTTGTGAGGCCTTTGCCGCAGCAGGAGACCCAAATAAATTTCCGGAATTATCACAGGTTGGATTAGCCCCTTGGCAACCGCAAAAATTTTATCTGTCTACGAATAATACAGGCGGGGATCAAAGCGTCGGGGGAGCCATCAATTGCTTTGGCTTCTACAATCCTGACTACGAACGAGACGGAATTTTGCGACTTAACACTGGGGAGTACGACCCCATTGCCGGAACTACCTATCAAGAACGAGCTTGGTTGGCGACGAACAATCATCGAACTCAAGGGTTCGGGTTAGCTCCAAATCCAGGAGACTTCTATTACTACTTCATTCTACAGCAAAGTTTGGTGGCAGTTCCTGCCCGAGAAAATGATCTATATGACGGGTTAGACCCGACTTTGACAGGTTTGGTTGACTATCCAGGCGAGGGTTCACCCTTCCTACGAGAAAAATTGGCGGCGATTAAAGCTTTGGTGCAGGACGCGATCGCCCAATTCAACCCGCAGAATGTGAAACTTGTTGCCGAATCCCTAATAGCCGGGTTAAAGATTTTGCGGGAAACGCGTGCTAACTTAGCAACAGCGAAATTAGCACCGCAAGCTGAAAAAGCAATTGATTATTCTTTAGCACGCAAAGAGACAGAGTTTGAAGACGTAATCGCTCAAGTGTTGGGGTTACGTTTGGAATGTCTTTCAGATGACGCTCATGTTATTCCCGGACAGCAGTTTCGCCTCCACTCCCGACTGTGGAACTACCGGGAAGTTCCGATTGGTGAAGTCACCTTTAAGTATCATCTTCCTCAAGGATGGACACAACAAGAGATAGATGGCGAAGTTAAGTCTGTTGTGGGTTTGGCTTTCAGTTCTCACAGTGAGGTAACGGTTGCTCAACAAGCGACTTTGACTACCCCCTACTGGCTGGAGCAAACCCCTGAAAGATATACTTACACCTGGCCCAACAATGAAGCAGACAGTCGTCCATTTGCTCTCCCATTAATTTCTGCTCAATGTCAGGTTAATTTGGGCGAAACGACGATTACATTACGACAGGGAGCATTTCTCAGAGAAGCGTTCACCGGTGGCTATCGGGAATTAGATGTTAAGGTCATTCCTCCTATTTCTGTACAGCCAGTTCAATCGCGCAAAATGCTCTCCGTTCAATCATTGGCACAAACCTTCGTCTTAACGGTTGTCGTTCAGAGTCAGACAGAGCATGGCTCGATTGAAGGAACACTGCGAACGGAAGCTCCCCCCGATTGGCAAGTTGAACCGCAAAGGATAGCTATAGTTTTGGATAAAGCCAAGGATACCAAAACATTGCAATTTACAGTCACGGTTCCAGCCAATAAGCCAGCGGGAGACTATACAATTCGTTATGTCATTAATGTGGGCGAACGCGATTATGATGTTGCCCTAGCTCCTGTGCGTATGGGTTATCCGGGCTTGCCAGGAGTTCCTAACGAAAGCAACTGTATTCGAGAGACCTTTATCCTCTCACCTTCAAGCGTGACAGTTCGCTTGCTAGATATCAAGTTTGCTTCCGGCTTGAAGTATGCTTACGTGAAGGGAGCGGCTGAAGAGGTGGTGGAAGCCTTAGCAGATTACGGTATTGCGTTTCATCTCATCAGTGATGAAGAAATGGGTTATCTCGATCTGACCCAATTTGACGCGGTGGTAGTTGGTCCCAATGCTTACCTAGTCCGGGATGAGTTGAAGAAAAATGCTGAACGTTTCTTGAAATACGTTGAACAGGGGGGAACCTTAATCGTTCAATATCACAATTATAGCTATGAAGGAAAAGGATATACTCCCTATCCAATTCATTACAATCAGCCTCACGATCGCGTCACCAACGAGGACAATCCCTCACCGGAAATTTTAATCCCAGATCACTATCTGATGAATAATCCTAATCCAATTACGACTAATGATTTTTTGGGTTGGGTGCAAGATGTGGGAATGTATTTCTTCCGGGAATGGGATAAACGCTATCAGCCCATTGTCGCTTGCCATGACCCTGGTGAACCTCCTCAAAAAGGAGGTATGCTGATTACCGAGTATGGCGAAGGAACCTACCTATACACAGGTTACACCTTCTTCCGTCAATTGCCCGCAGGTACGCCCGGAGCCTTTCGGCTGATCGCAAACATTCTGTCTATCCCTGCTTCGCGTTTGCAAATGCGAGCCAAATTACTTAAGACCTTCGCTTTATTCTCCTTAATGAGCGATGAAGAATTACTAACCGTTGCTCGCATGATTTCTGGACGGTATTACCCAACGGGTGAGTATCTGATACGCACTGGGGATGAGAGCCGAGAAATGTATATTGTTGTTGAAGGGGAATTTGAGATAATAGAGGAGAAAGCAGGGTCAGAAAAAGTGATCGAAGTTGCCCAAGCGGGGGAAATTCTTGGTGAAATCGGGATGGTGGGGAATATTAAGCGTACCTTATCTGCCAGGGCGAAGGTTGACAGCCGGGTATTAGTCATTGAAAAGCAACGTTTCCGTAGTTTAATCTATCAATATCCCATCATTGCTGAACATATTATGCAAATCTTGGTTAGTGAGGGGAATTTGCTCTAATCTACTGGAGTTTAGACTAAAATTGCTGACTACAGAAGAGTGAATTTTTGGCAGAAAGCAACTGAGCAAACATAGACTTTTCCAACAATTAGTCTAAAATCTTTGTAGCATAAGGGTTAAAGGCGTTGCTGAATTGAAATATGAAGTTCAAATACTAGGTATTTTAAACTCTTACTCTTTGCGACAGACACATTCTTCAAGGAGGGCATTGCCGCCCACAGAAGTGTCCTCGCCTTTGCGCGGCAGTTGCAGATAGCGGGGGGAACCCCCCAACGGGAGAGTCACTACGAATAGAACGCCAGTCCGCTCAACGCGGGGAACCCGCGCACGCGGCAGGCTCCGGTACAGGCAACCGCGCTGCCTTGACTCACCGCAACGCGCTGCCTTGACCAAGCCCCGTTGGGGCGGGGTGTAGGGTGTGGGGTGTGGGGTGTAGGGAAAGAGATAGCCCCAACAACCAGTGGGAAACATACGCCCCGTCTTTTAAG
>NZ_JBPAOH010000156.1:0-19037 GCF_050875635.1 Tolypothrix sp. VBCCA 56010 | reverse complement strand
CCTCAACGGGGGGGAACCCCCGCACGGAAGTGTCCTCCCCTTGTCCACGGACACCTTCCTCAACGGGGGGGAACCCCCGCACGGAAGTGTCCTCCCCTTGTCCACGGACACCTTCCTCAACGGGGGGGAACCCCCGCACGGAAGTGTCCTCCCCTTGTCCCCTTGTCTCCTTGTCTCCTTGTCTCCTTGTCCTCTTGTCCCCTTGTCTCCAAATCCGTTTGCTAAAAATTCCGCCAAGCCAGTCTAACCCGACAGATGCTAGCATTGCGATAAACGGATAAAGAGCAAGACTATAATGAGGTAGACGAGTAGAGAAAATACTAAGTTCAGCAAATAAGACTAGGGGAAAGCCAACTAATATCAATTGGTAGCGAGGAAGAGGACGACGCAGTAATAAGACTAAACCTAAAACAGCAAAGAAAAACCAAGGAAAAGCTTTTGCGGGCACATTCCAGAAATAAAATAGTATTCCATGATCGCCTCTATCATTCGACCCCAAACGAAAAACAAAGCGGAATAATTCTTCAAAACTATTATTACCAAAGCGCTGTGAACTTAACCAAATCCAACTTAAAGTAGGAATTAAACCGACTGCAAACCCTAAATAAAACATCGGGTTGGTAAGATGACGATGGCGGCGATGTTGTCCAATCAGGTAAGGTAATAAAGCTACTATTGGCAAAAAAATCATAAAGCTTCTGACTAGAAAGCCTAAACCGAAACTCAGACCGGCAAGAAAGCGATAAAAAGAGCGATATTTGGGATGTAATTCTGCTTTGAGAAAAGACCAAATAGCTAAAAGTACCAAAAAAATCATTGGTACATCAGGCGTACCTAATCGACAATATTGTAACCAGAGAAATTCTACACTCAAAATTGCCGCAGCAAGCGTTGCAAGTTTTTTACTAAGTATAATTTTACCGATTTCATATAAAAGGATTATGCTAAAAATTCCGGCGATCGCGCTGGGAAGTCTGACACTAGCATCAGAGATGCCAAAAAGCTTGTAGGAACTGGCAATTATCCAATAGGGACCTGGTGTTTTGTGATGGGGTTCTGACCAAGGATTTATCCAATCACCAGACTCAAACATCACACGCGATCGCCAAGCATAAAGTCCTTCATCATGAGCCATCAAGCTATTATTTCCAGAATTAAATAGCAATAATGGCAGCATCCATACCAACAAACTGATGTAAGGAAATCCTCCCCAAAGATGAATTCGTTGCCAAAGCAAATAAAAATTTTTTATTTGATATTTCATTGAATTACAAATAATTTAACTTTGCTAAATTGAAAAAGCTGTTAATTATTTCTTTCGATTTATAGAATATGTAAGGTTGTATACAACTATTCTGCATCAAATACTACCTGAAATTTAGACTATTTTGGGAATAAGTTCTCGCTCAACAGGGATTTATGCTACTAAGACCAAATCAACGCATCAAGCTAGATGATACAGACGACAAGCTGTTTTACGACTATCCCCGCTTCGTCACTCATGTGGACGAAGGCTTTATTCAACAGCTAACCGATTTATATCGTCAGCGACTAAAACCGGATATGCGTATTTTTGATATGATGAGCAGTTGGGTATCTCATCTGCCAGAAGAGATGCAGTTTGCCCATGTTGAAGGACACGGACTCAACGCTGAAGAACTTGCACGTAACCCGCGCCTAGATCATTACTTTGTGCAAGACCTCAACGCCAATCCTCAGTTACCCTTGAAGGATGAAGATTTTGATGCAGTACTCAATTGCGTTTCCGTACAGTATTTGCAATATCCAGAGGCTGTGTTTTCTGAAATTCACCGCATCCTCAAACCTGGTGGTATCGCTATCTTCAGCTTTTCTAACCGGATGTTTTATCAAAAAGCGATTCAAGCATGGCGGGAGGGTTCAGAAGGAAGTCGAGTTGAATTAGTTAAAAGCTATTTCTCCTCGGTTCCTGGATTTACTACTCCAGAAGTAATTACCCGTCAATCAACGGTTCCAAATATCTTGCAATGGTTGGGTGCGGGCGGAGGAGATCCGTTTTATGCTGTTATAGCTTCCCGGAGTTAGGGACACTTGGACTAGGGACGCTTGGACTAGGGACTGGGAATTAAGAAAAGAATTATTACCAATGCCCCATGCCCAATGCCCCATGACGCGGCTATGCTTCAAGTCTTTTGACCGAACGCACTGGCTCAACGGACACACTGCTCAAGTCGGGAAACCCTTCCTGTGCAGGTGTCCTCCCCAATGCCCCATGACGGCAGGTGCACGGCTGCCGGGGAACCCGGATGCCAGACGCCTCAAGTCGGCAAAGCCGCCCACGGCGCTGGCTCTCCAACGCACTGCCTCCCCAATGCCCTATGCCCAATACCCGAAAAAATGTGATTCGAGATACTAAACCTTATCAAAAAGTAAATTTTCCGGGTGAATTTCACACAAGCGCTGATAATTGCCTCAAAGAAGCATAAGGAGAAACCAAATATGATTGGACGCCGTGGACATAGGATTTTAGTGGCTTTGTTGCTTTCAGTGTTACTACTGACAACAGCTTGCGCTCCAAAGACACCAGGTCAATTTGACCAAGTGCAAAAAGAAAGTACCCAAAAGAAAAGCGGTCAAGCAGTTGCTAAGAATGCAACTCAAGGTAGCGAATTTAACAAACTTTTCCCTGCGGAGCAAGCTGGATATCAGCGTGTATTTACCCAAGAGAAAAAAGGCTTTGCAGAAGCGAATTTGAAAAAAGGCGGCAAAGTTATGGCGCAACTGGCTGTTTCTGACACCACCAGCACCCCAAGTGCAGCGGCAAAATACTCTAGTAGTACCAAAAAAATTGGCGGCTATCCGGCAGTGACACTTGGCAATACTCAAACTTCGGTTTTGGTAGGTAAGTATCAAGTGAAAGTGATTTCCAAAGATCCGTCATTTACAGCAAGCGATCGCGAAGATTGGATAGAGAAATTTAATCTCAGCGGTCTGGCGCGATTGAAATAAACTTCACTTCTGCGATTCAAATCAAACACGCTATCTAAGGAGATTTTCGTAACCGTGAGCAAAGCAATTTTTGAGTTAGTTGACCAATTGCCTACCGGTGGCTTGACTGTTTCTCTGTTGAATTCCCTTGATTTTGTTGCTCCTGGTCAATGGCATAATGTGGTAGGTTTTGTCAATACCATTAAGACTGTTACCGGCGAAACTGACGAAGACCTAATTCAGCAAATTGGCGAGAGAGCAATTTATCTTTACAACGATCGCTCTCAAGGATACCAAAGAGCGATGTGGTTGTACCAAACTGTTGATGGTACAGATAAAGCGCTTGGTGCAGCTGCTTTAGCGAATAAGGTAGGTGAGTCAATTCCGTTATTGGGTTTTTTAAATAAAGTTACTCCCAAACCAGACAAAGCTCAAACCATTGACTTAGCACTAAAATTAGTTACTGAGTTAGTAGCTTTCTGCCAAATCAACGGTATCCCCGGAGATAGTATCGGCGATTTTGTCGCTTCTTTGGGTGAATATAGCGGTGAGTCTCTCATCCGCATGGTGGCATTAGTTTGCGTTGATGGTTTGATACCTCTAGGTCCCGACTTCATCAACAAAGCGTTATCTAGCATTAATCAAACCAGTCCGCAAGAGTTAGAGCAAAACTCGACCTTTAAGAACATCCAAGATTCGATTCCCGGTAATAATTCTAGTAGCAAACTCAACTTTATCGGCGAAAGCTTCGATTCAGTCAAAGGCTGGATGGGTAATCTCGTCGCGTCGAATAATTTAACGCCACAGAAAGTTGTTAATAATTTGCAAAACTTTACGCAGATTGCTGACGATAAGTTAGATTACCTAGCGGCGTTTCTAGATGTCAGTACGAATTACTACGAACACACAGGTACGCAAACTTTGGCGCGTCGCTTGATTGAACGAGCATTAGCTGAAATTTAGATTCATGACTTAATCCAAGATCCCCGACTTTTCCAAAAAGTCGGGGATCTGAGGTTTTTAGTCATCAGCTATTAACTTTCATTGCGATCGCCCTTTTTGGTTGACAAAGCGATCGCTTTATTTTGGCAAACGCAAATCTGCGACAATTGCACTCAGGTAAGATTCAAAAGATTCAAAATTTTCGGCTTTCTCAAACTTACCTGTTTTTGCTGCTGGGTCAAAAGCAGTTTGGATGACATAAAGTGAAGCACCATCAAAAGCAACATAACCGAGATTTTCCTCGTAGACCTTACCACCTTGTTGAACTCCTGTAAAGCCGTAGCGTATCCCGTGAAGCATTCCAAAGGGAACTTGTTGCGGTGGTTGAGGTGAAAAAGAAATGCGATCGCCATATGCAGTCTGACGGTCTTTTGATAATACAGCGTAATGGTCTGCAACCCAAGCATTAAGTGCTGTCAATACCTGCGTTTGGTAGTTAGGACTTTGTAAATCCACTTTTGCCCCAGGTGGAATACCAGCAGCTACCAGCATTTTTTGGAAATTCGGTTGATTTGCCAATGGGTAAACTTGCATCTCAACTGTACCCAAAACTTTTCCTTGAGATGAGACACACAACAACGGTGCATTTCCTTCACAAGGTTCTACCTTCCAACCTGGTGGAGTAGCAGTTTTCCCCAGAACACTCTTCCAGATATTTCCTTCAGTAGGTTTGGATGCTGAGTTAGTTTGAGTCAGTGTTGCAACCGGCTTGGGTTGTCGAACTGGATTTGTCTGCAATTTGTCGGTGGGAGAATTGGGGTAAACAAATTTGAATACTATCGGTGTTAATATCAGCAAAATCAAACCAATCAGAAGATGATAAACTCGCAGCATTTTTCCAGAAAATCCATAGTGGCAAACTGACGTTACCTGTAAAACTTTGCGATTATACCAAAAGATACATTGATATTAAGTTAATTTATGCAAAATAAATTATTTCTCTTGTGTTTATAGCGATCGGCTAGCAACGCAGACTTATTTTGTAACCATCCCGAAAATTTTGGGCGTTGGGGAAGAAAGCAGGCGCAAAGTGGCAGGCAGTTTGTTACGCTCAGGACTTACGCAACTGGCACATTTATCTTCAAACTGTCACCTATTCGTTAGTTTTGCTCTAACGTTTATAAATCAACGCTTACAAGCATTAACCTCAAATCCAAATATATGTGCCAGTTGACCTTATATTGTGACGCTTGCGTAAGTCCTAACGCTATTTCCTGAGCGGCTGTCTAATTTCAAGATCAAGCCACCTTGAGATTCTTAGTAGCATAGCATTTAGAGATTGTGAATTGGTGTCCAGTATCCAAGCTATAACATTAGCGACAAAGTAGTGTTTTGAGGTAGGTAGTGGTATCAGGAATTTATTTAATACGGTTTGTAGCTAAATATGATTTATAGCTAACGCCATGTTCCATCTATCTCTACCGAATATCGCTTTACCAAATATAGAAGCCAGAGATTTTATAGCGGGTACATCTCTTCTAATCTCACTTCTCACTGCTTATTGGAATATTCTGCGTGGTGCAAAGTTCGTTAGTCCTCCACTAAGATCGATTGTTTTTGGGCGTTTGCCAGAATCCCATACCTTAGTTATCAATTTTCCGATTGTTATTACAAATATTGGTGGTCGAACCGGAGTTATTGATACTTTCTATGTCGAGTTCAAAAACCCTTCGGCTCGCCAAATTGAAAGATTTTATGCTTGGCAAGAAAGCAACCTCTTTGGTCAGGATTTCAAAGGATTTGGGGCGGAAATACCTACACCTGTTGCTCTCAAAGCTGGAGAAAGTATTGTAAAATACAACATCTTTTTTCCTGATTCTTTAGATTTTATGTATACGTGTGGACTCCACAAAATTTCTTTGTATGCTTATGTCAATGGTTCTAAGAAACGTGTAAAGCTCTATGAGCAAAAGCTAGATATTGATAGTGTTCTAGACCCAAGCTCGTTGCCAAATAATATACCTCTGTTGTTTAGTTATAAACTTTTCCCTACCAAAATTTTGAAAGTATCGAATTACGGGACTGACGCATCAGCAACGTCCATAATACAGATAGCGAAAAGGTAGTTTGCCCGGTCGAACACTGCGTTAGAGCGGAGTTTTAGAGCTTTAGATGATGGAGGTGGAGGTTCTGAAGGCTTCTGTAGAATTTCAATAATTTTGGCGATCGCGCTATGAACGTTTTTTCGTCCTTCAGCTTCCCTATGAGTCGAATAACATTACTTTTGTCAGCAACTTTCAGCTTGAGTCAAAATCTGATTAGAGCTAGTTGAAATGCTTCTGGGTGGAAGTGATGAGATTAGCAAGCCCTCTTCGAGTCGTAACAGGAAATGAGCAAAATGAATCCGCTGACCTTAAAGATTATTTTCACAATTGGGATTGTGTTGTGGTTAATAATTCGGATTCCCTATCAGCGAGAACAGCAGAGAAACACGATTGTTGATGACCGAAAAACCGCTTGGGAAAAGGTAATTCGCTTCCTAGTATTAGTTGGGATACTGTTTCTGCCCTTGATTTATGTTTTATCCCCTTGGTTAAACTTTGCGAACTATCGTCTACCAATCTGGGCAAATGGATTAGGGGTCGTTACCTTTGCGATCGCGCTTTGGCTATTCTGGCGTACTCATCATGACTTGGGCAGAAATTGGTCGCCAACGTTGCAAATTCGAGAAGGGCACACATTAATGACTAATGGCGTTTATCACAGCATTCGTCACCCAATGTATACCTCAGTCCTGTTATTGTGCATCGCACAAGCGTTATTGCTTCCGAACTCAATTGCAGGACTGGCTGGACTCATCTGTTTCAGCATTGCCTATGCGACACGAATCGACAAAGAAGAACAGATGTTGCTCGATCAATTCGGTGATGAGTATGAAGCTTACAGGCAACGTACAAAACGATTAGTGCCGTATCTGTTCTAAACCGTGTGTTGTTTGTTGAGATACAGTATTTTATTTAACGTCCAATACTCCCCTTGAGTGAATCATAAAATACTAAAATCGGGACTGAGAATAAACTCAGCCCCGATAAAAAAGCGGGCTAACCGCTAGTAAACCTGGTTAACCCGTGCAGCTTTGGGAACGCGCAGAGAAATATTATTGCAATACCAACTTAACGTTGGCATTTTGCAGACCGCGCTGTTTCACTTCAGCCAATGTTTTGTTAACGGCATACTTTTGGTTGATCGAGTTGATCAACTCGGTCTGATTGTGCTTCTTAGCAACGCCCCACAGGTCAGCAATTAGGTCAAAGGAACCGTCGCTGTTGCGAGACCAACCTAAATCATATTCGCCTTCCAACACGGCAACGATGTCAGAACGAACACGTTGACCGTTGTAACCACGAACATCAGCTTCTGTCTTTGTGCTGATACCCAGGTCCCGTAAGGAAGCTTTGAGGATTTCAGCGTCGGTGATTTTGGTACGGAGAGTGCTAAAATGAGACATTTGGGTTTCCTCCAGAGAGAAGAGTGGGAAAAACGACAACGATTTGTTTTAGGCACAGCCGCGTATATCAAAACGCGGCTTCTTTCTTAACTGCTAGCTTTGAGCTAGCCTTTGCCCCTGTGTTAGCAGGGGAAAGCTTTTAGAACTCCATTCGCTGATATTCAGCTACGGAGGATGCTGCGGGTCTTGCACGCTGTCTAGCCCAGTCCCTTAAGGCTGTGACTTGTTCTTGCATCGTTCGAGACAGCGGCAGTGTTGCCTTTAATGCAGCAATAATATCTAACTGGGTGAACTCACGTTCTTGGGCAAAAGCTTCGTACATTGCCGCAACGATCGCTTGTTCAATTTCTGCTCCCGAAAAGCCGTCGGACATCTTGGCTAATTGTTCCAAGTCAAAACGAGAGATGTCTTCACGGCGCTTCGTTAGGTGAATCTTGTATATATCTTGCCGTTCTTCAGGTGTAGGCAGATCGACAAAGAAAATTTCATCAAAGCGTCCTTTCCTCAAGAATTCTCCAGGCAAGCGTTCAACTCTGTTTGCAGTTGCCATCACAAATACTGGAGATTTTTTCTCTTGCATCCAAGTCAGGAAAGAACCGAAGATCCGGCTGGAAGTACCGCCATCGGAATCACCAGAACCACTACTACCAGCGAAGGATTTATCTAATTCATCGATAAATAAAATTGCTGGAGAAATCGATTCTGCTGTCTTCAAGGCGTTACGTAGGTTTGCTTCACTTCGACCCACCATTGAGCCGTCGTAAACTCGCCCCATATCCAAGCGCAACAAAGGTAAACCCCACAGCCGAGAAGTTGTTTTAGCTATCAACGACTTACCACAACCGGGAACTCCCAAAATTAACATTCCTTTCGGTTGAGGTAAACCATACTCTCTTGCTCTTTCTGTGAAAGCATTCGAGCGTTGCTTAAGCCATTTTTTCAATTCTTCTAAGCCGCCTACAGCGTCAATGGTTGCATCTTCCTCTATGTATTCTAATATACCATTACGCCGAATTAGTTGCTTTTTCTCAGATAAAACTATATCTACTTCATCTTCGGTCAAACGCCCGATAGTTACCTGTGCCTTTCGGTAGACTTTTTCGGCTTCATCTTTAGTTAAACCTAAAGCTGCTCTCAGAAGCTTTTCACGCGCTTCTGTTGACAACCGCCGTCCACGATTTTGGTCTATATGGTGAGTCAATACTTTATTTAACTCAGCCATATCTGGCAACTGAAAGTCTATAACAACAACTTCTTTTTCCAGTTCTATAGGAACATTCTGCATTGGCGACATCAAAATGATGTTTTTCTGCATTCCTTTGAATTGGGCGATCGCATCTCTTAACGATCTTGTTGTCGCTGGCGCATCAATAAACGGATGTAAATCTTTAAGAATAAATATACCTGGTTCTCTTTGCCGGATTATCCACTCTATCGCCGCTTCTGGAGAAACGGTGTTATGCTGAGTGACATTCCGGGGTTGTCCATACTCCACGATGCCGTGAGTTACTGTCCACACATACACTCGCCGAGTTGGTTTTAACGTTTGGGCGATTGTGGAAATTGATTGCTCTGCCCGCTCTTCCTCGGAGGTCACAAGGTAGATTAAAGGGTATTGAGCTTGAATGAGGATATTTAGCTCTTCTTTCATACTATCGACCTACGTGAAACCTTATAAAGACAGTAATGACATCGTTGATAATGGCAACCGACGAATTATGAATGTAATATTCATGATTCGGGTCTAGCAAGGAACTAATTCTTCCTCACCTTTGGGATAAGTTTCATCCTCATCCATTTCGTTGACGGGTAAATGCTCTTGAGTTACTCCTGCTTGATTGCCTAGGGCTACCAAATCTCCGTCGCGTAAGAGCAATGATCTCTCACAACTTGGACAGGAATAAACTCTATGAGTTCGTCCATAAGTAGAAGTTTCTACTTCATCAACTAATTCTGAATTTGCCAGGTAGAAAACGAGGGCACGTTCTGCAAGTTCTGACATTGGTTCAGAATCTACTGCTGAACGAATCTTCAGTTTCCTGTGTAGTTCTGGCGACAAATATAAAGTAACCTTTTGCTTCGTTTGCATATAACTCTTGTTGGTCTTACCCGGGTATGTATTTCACGATATCGGCTTGGTTCTAGCTTGTCAAGACGGCAAAACGTTTTGACGCCAATTTCGTTACAATTATTTACTTTTTGCGAAAATCTGATTTGATGCAAATGTAGATCGGTGAGAAAATATTAGCTGTTTTGTTACACAGAGTAGGTAGAAAGCACAGATATTGCTACTGTTCTGTAAAATCTGAAGCTATCAAGCAAAAGTCTTTAATGAGTAGATTTTCCGGCTGAGGATCTGACTATTTACGTTCATCAGCGAACCAGGTAAAAGGTGTAATAATGTCTACCGCTACTAAAACCTATAGAGGACGAAAAACTTATGCGATGCCTGCGGCGGGCAAAGCCATCGCCTTATCGTTAATCTTATGCGGTTGTAATGCGCCCAGTTTCACCAACTCCGGTGTCACATGGAAAACTTATACTAATTCCCGTTATGGCTTTGAGTTTTTATATCCCAGCACCTGGACTTCTTTACCACCGCCAGAAAATAATGATGGCATAGCGTTTGTTTCACCGCAAAACACGAGAGTAGAAATTCGCGGTTGGGCAGGTAATCGGCTACCAGACACCATAATTACAGATAAAAACGCTAAAAAAACGATAAATCCCAACTTTAAGACGAATCAAGGAGTATCTGGGGTGCTGGAGGTAGAAATTGGTAGCCAAGAAAGTTCGATGACACTAACACTAACAAAGGCTCAAGTCAAATATTATTGGCAAGGGCGATCGCCAGCGTCCGAATTTAGCAATTATTATCGCGTGTTTTACTATATCGCCCAGGAGTACCGCATTTCTGGGCAAGGGGGATGAGGGGAGGGGGAGACAAGGTGACAAGGTGACAAGGTGACAAGGTGAATAATCTTGTTTCTCCCCATCCCTCCATCCCCCCATCTCCTTGTCCCCCCCTCTCCCCCTCTCCCCATCCCCCCCTCCCCCCATCTCCCCATCATTCTGTGCGAGAGGGGACACAAACCTGATAGATTTAGCTATCAGCGAGTAAAAAACTGGTTGAAGATGAAAGTCCTGGTTATTGGTGGTGATGGCTATTGCGGTTGGGCAACCGCACTTTACCTTTCCAATCGAGGTTATGAAGTTGGGATTTTAGATAGTTTGGTGCGGCGGCACTGGGATAATGAATTGGGTGTGGAAACTTTAACACCGATCGCACCAATTCAACAACGCATTCAGCGCTGGCATGATTTAACTGGTAAATCCATCGATTTATTCGTTGGGGATATTACCAATTATGAATTTCTCAAAAAAGCACTGCACAAATTTCAGCCTGAGGCAATTGTACATTTTGGCGAACAGCGATCGGCTCCGTTTTCCATGATTGACCGCGAACACGCAGTTGTCACACAGGTGAATAACGTAGTCGGCACTTTGAATTTGCTGTACGCGATGCGGGAAGATTTCCCAGATTGTCATTTGGTGAAGTTGGGAACGATGGGTGAATACGGTACACCTAACATCGACATAGAAGAAGGGTACATTACTATTGAACACAACGGGCGTAAAGATACCTTGCCCTATCCTAAACAGCCCGGTTCAATGTACCACTTAAGTAAAGTCCATGATAGCCATAACATACACTTTGCTTGTAGAATTTGGGGCTTGCGGGCAACAGATTTAAATCAAGGAGTAGTTTACGGCGTCTTAACCGAAGAAACGGGGATGGACGAAATTTTAATTAACCGTCTGGATTATGATGGAGTGTTTGGTACTGCATTAAATCGCTTTTGTATTCAAGCTGCGATCGCACATCCTTTGACTGTTTATGGCAAAGGTGGACAAACTCGCGGCTTTTTAGACATTCGCGATACAGTGCGATGTGTGGAATTAGCGATCGCTAACCCAGCACAACCAGGAGAATTTCGCGTATTCAACCAATTTACCGAACTATTTAGCGTCGGTGACTTGGCAACGATGGTGAAAAAAGCTGGAAACGCGATGGGATTAAATGTGGAAATCAATAACATCCATAATCCCAGAGTCGAAAAAGAAGAACATTACTTCAACGCTAAAAACACCAAGCTGTTAGATTTGGGTTTAGAACCCCATTTTCTCTCAGATTCTCTACTTGATTCTCTGTTAAACTTTGCCGTCAAGTACC
Source organism: Tolypothrix sp. VBCCA 56010 (assembly GCF_050875635.1). Lineage (NCBI taxonomy): Bacteria > Bacillati > Cyanobacteriota > Cyanophyceae > Nostocales > Tolypothrichaceae > Tolypothrix > Tolypothrix sp. VBCCA 56010. The sequence goes on along the minus strand of NZ_JBPAOH010000156.1, from coordinate 7,386 downwards.
AAAAGCGAGTCGATAACAAGCAAATTATGCCGAAAGTGTCTTGGCATCGCAACAGCAAAGGATGAAGCAATGCGATCGCTTATTCTCTGGCTGTTAGTCATACTACCAGGTACGGCAGCTAGCGCTATGAGCGTCTACTACCTAATTCCGGAATGGGTAGTACTAGATGCTAGTTACAAGCATTATCAGCAAATAGCTAAGTCTTCATCTTCGACGGTGAATGACTTACTAATTGCTGAAGCAGCAGAAAACAGACATAGAATAAATTGCTTTGCTGAAGGTGTGGGAATTTTGTTAGGTGGGGTTATTGTTGCTATTGGTATTCATGGCATTTGCACCTTGCCTAACAAGACATCTTAATTTGAATGGGGAAACCTGAAATGCAGCTGGTAACAGAACCCTATTTAACTCAAGTAGCTCGGTTGCCTAAAACTGGTCGCCATATTATAGCACAATATGACGACCATTCAATAGTTGTTTATCAAGCTTATCGTCCGGAAATTGCTCATTTTGCCGCCACTCATAATTATTTTGGCGGAGAATTTAAACTCGATCGCATGAGTTGGATCAAGACTAACTTTTTGTGGATGATGTATCGTTCTGGGTGGGGTACAAAAATCGGACAAGAGGTAGTGTTGGCAATTTGGATAAAGCGAGAAGCTTTTGAGGAAATTTTAAACGCAGTGGTGCATTCTAGCTTTGTTCCAGAACTGTATTCAAGTAAAAGCGAATGGGAAAAAGTTTTAAAGCGATCGCAAGTCCGTTTGCAATGGGATCCGGATCATCACCCATCTGGGGCAAAATTAGAAAGACGCGCTATTCAGCTAGGGTTACGCGGTCAAATTTTAGCTAATTACGCCAAAAATTGGATTGTGAAGATTGAGGACATTTCCGAATTTGTCCATCAGCAACGGCAAAACCTTAAAAGTGGCTGTGCGGAATTGATTACGCCCCGCGAAACAGTTTACTCTGTGATTGATATCGAAATCCAACAAAAGCTGGGATTATCTGTTTTTACTGAATAGTTTTTTATGCGAATTGCCTTATTCACCGAAACCTTTTTGCCCAAGGTTGACGGGATTGTGACGCGCTTAAGTCACACCGTAGACCATTTACAGCGCAACGGCGACTCTGTGATGGTGATTGCCCCAGAGGGTGGAATTACTGAATATAAAGGAGCGAAAGTATACGGTGTAACTGGCTTTCCCTTGCCGCTGTATCCAGAGTTAAAAATGGCACTTCCTCGCCCAGCAATTGGCTACGAACTGGAAAAGTTTCAGCCGCATATCATTCATGTAGTAAATCCGGCGGTTTTGGGATTGGCGGGGATATTTCATAGCAAAACACATAATATTCCCCTTGTAGCGTCTTATCATACGCACTTGCCGCAGTATCTTCAGCATTACGGCTTGGGAATGTTAGAAGGTTTTTTATGGGAATTGCTGAAAGCGGGGCATAATCAAGCAGCGTTGAATTTGTGTACCTCTACAGCGATGATGGATGAATTGACAACACATGGTATAGAAAGGGTGAACTTGTGGCAAAGAGGAGTAGATACAGAATTATTTCATCCAGATTTGGCAAGTTCGGAAATGCGATCGCGTTTATCGCAAAATCATCCAGAGAGTCACCTGCTACTTTATGTCGGGCGTCTTGGTGCTGAAAAAGAAATTGAGCGCATCAAACCAATTTTAGAGGCAATTCCCGCAGCGCGTTTGGCATTGGTGGGAGATGGTCCCCACCGTCAAGCACTTGAAAAACACTTTGCTGGGACAAACACTAATTTTGTCGGTTATCTTACCGGCAGAGATTTAGGTTCTGCATTTGCTAGCGCTGATGCTTTTATATTCCCTTCCCGTACAGAAACGTTAGGATTAGTATTATTAGAGGCAATGGCTGCTGGGTGTCCGGTGGTAGCAGCTCGTTCGGGCGGAATTCCTGATATTGTTACAGATGGGGTGAACGGGTATCTTTTTGAACCAGAAGCTGATATCCAAAGTGCTATAACCGCTACTGTTCGCCTTCTAGAACAGAAACAAGAACGAGAAATCATCCGTCAAAATGCCCGACTTGAAGCAGAACGTTGGGGCTGGGCATCTGCCACACGCCAGCTCCAAGATTACTATCAAAAAGTGCTCTACTCTGAATATCCCAAAGCTGCATAACATTTGGTAATTAATAAAAGTTAGAAGTTAGGAGTGAGGAGTGAGGAGTTATAAATTTAAAACTCATAACTCCTAACTCCTAACTCATAACTCATAACTCATAACTCCCATTCCCCATTCCCCACTCCCCACTCCCCATTCCCCAATCATGACACTTCCCAGCCCTGGTAGCGTCCTGGCTACATTAACTGAACTTACTCAGGTTAATCGCACCCACGCTCTACTGCGTCGTGTCAAAGACCTTTCTGTAAACGAATTTGTTTGCTTACTAGATTTTATTACCGCAGAATTTCAGCAATTTCTCAGGGCAATTGAACTAATTAATAATGAAGCCCTAGAAACTATGCTGGAGAAGGTACTAGAGGCGATTACACTTAAAATTGGTCAAATTCTCCAAGCTGAACATACTACCATTTTTTTGGTTGACCATGATAAAAATCAATTGTGGTCAAAAGTTCCCCAAAATAACACCCAAAAACCTTTAGAAATTCGCACTCCAATTGCAGTAGGCATTCCCGGTCATGTTGCCAGTACGGGTGAATATTTAAACATATCTCAAGCCTCTACACACCCTTTATTCAGCCCAGAATTAGAAAAACAAATGGGCTACAAAATCCGCAATATTTTATGTATGCCAGTTGTCAGTAGCAAAAATCAGATTGTGGCAGTGGTACAACTAGCAAATAAAGCGGGAAATATTCCTTTTAATTATGATGATGAAGTCTGTTTTCGAGACTTTGCTTCTTCTATTGGTATTATCTTAGAAAGTTGCCAATCTTTCTATGTAGCAGCTCGCAATCAAAGAGGTGCTACGGCACTTTTGCGGGCTACTCAAACATTAGGGCAAAGTCTCGATTTAGAAGCTACTTTACAAATAGTAATGGAGCAAGCCCGAATTTTAATGCAAGCAGACCGCAGCACGCTGTTTTTGCATCGCAAAGAAATGGGCGAACTTTGGACGAAGGTAGAGGTAGCCGATCGCTCAACTATGGTAGAAATCCGCATCCCTGCTAATCGTGGCATTGTCGGTTATGTGGCATCCACGGGTCAAGCTTTAAATATCTCGGATGCTTACAAAGACCCGCGCTTTGACCCAACTACAGATAGAAAAACTGGTTATATAACTCGGAATATTCTCTGTTTACCAGTATTTAATTCGGCTAATGAATTAATTGGCGTGACGCAGCTAATTAATAAGCACCAAGGCAGTTTTACTTCCTCTGATGAAGAGTTTATGAGAGCATTTAATATCCAAGCAGGAATTGCGCTGGAAAATGCTCGTTTATTTGAAAGTGTGCTGTTAGAAAAACAATATCAAAAAGACATTTTGCAAAGTCTATCTGATGCGGTAATTTCTACAGATATGGAAGGACGGATTGTCACAATTAATGATGCGGCTTTAGAGTTACTTGGTTGTCCTCTAGGAGAAGTGAATGCCAAAAATAACAAGCCTTTGTGGGAAAAAAATTTGATTAATCGGCTGGTTTGGGAGGTTGTGCCAATTGACAATTTGCAAATGCGATTGGAGGATAGTTTAAAAAGTGGCGCAAGACATTATGTGCCAGAGCAAAGTTTGATAGTGGGACTTCATCAAGTTAAAAGTAGAGACACAGGTTATCGCGTCTGTAGAGACGTTCCGCTGGAACGTCTGTACGAAAGTAAAGAAATTAGTACGCATGATATTTATATTCTGGCAGTAAGCGATCGCACTAACCCAGATATATTTATCCCTTGGAATCAACCGCTTACTCCCCAATCTGAGTTATTAAATTCTGCTGCTGTAAAAAAAATAGAACGTAGCACGAATCTCACTGTCAACCCTCTAACGAACCCAGAAGGGGGGGTGCGCGGTGGTTTGGTGGTGCTAGAAGACATCAGTCAGGAAAAACGGATGAAAACTACAATGTACCGTTACCTGACACCCCATGTGGCAGAGCAAGTTATGGCATTGGGGGAAGATGCTTTAATGGTAGGTGAACGCAAGGAAGTCACCATTTTGTTTTCTGATATTCGAGGCTACACCACACTGACAGAAAATCTCGGTGCGGCTGAAGTAGTATCGCTGCTAAATCAGTATTTTGAAACGATGGTGGAAGCGGTTTTTAACCACGAAGGTACTTTAGATAAGTTTATCGGCGATGCTTTAATGGCAGTGTTTGGTGCCCCGCTAACGCTGATGGAAAACCACGCTTGGAAGGCAATACAAGCAGCGTTGGATATGCGAAAACGATTGGCGGAATTTAACCAACGGCGGATTATTCAAGCACAACCAGAAATTCATATTGGGATTGGTATTAGTTCTGGGGAAGTGGTTTCCGGTAATATCGGTTCCCAGAAACGAATGGATTACACGGTAATTGGCGATGGCGTGAATTTAAGTTCGCGCTTGGAAGGAGTAACTAAAGAATATGGCTGCGATATTATTTTAAGTGAGTTTACTTACCAATTGTGTAGCCATCGCATCTGGGTACGCGAGTTAGACAGAATTCGCGTTAAGGGTAAACATCAAGCGGTGAATATTTATGAGTTGATTGGCGATCGCTCTACTCCCCTAGACAACACCACCCACGAATTTTTATCACATTACCATGCCGGACGCGCTGCTTATTTATCGCGCCATTTTAAAGAGGCGATCGCCTGTTTTCAAGCCGCAAAACGTATCCGACCCACAGACCAAGCTGTTAAAATCCATCTAGAACGCGCTCGTAATTACCAACAAACACCTCCCCCAAGTTCCTGGGATGGAGTCTGGACAATGGTTGCAAAGTGAATAGGTAGGAGTTAAGAGTAGGGATGGGGCATTGGGCATTGGGCATGGGGCATTGGGCATGGGGCATTGGGCATTTCCTCCCCTGCCCCCCTGTCCCCCTCTCCCCCTCTCCCTCAAGTCGTCCCCCTGTCCCTCTACTCCTCTCCCCCATCATCCTGAAACGGGTGTTCGCCAATTCTCAGTTGTTTTTTTGTGCGTTTCAACTCTTTCCAAAGACTCTTTATTTGCTCGTATGCTTCTTCTGGTGGTAGTTTTCCACCTGTTTCTAAGTTGCAGATGTAGCTGATTTTCTGAGCAAATTCCTGTAAATTCGCATTAAAAACTAAGTTTTCTGGCTTGACCTGACCGTAATAGCGACCGCGAGGATAGAGAAAATCGTCTTTATTCATTATTGTTATCTCCATTGATTACACCCCTCTCACTCGTCAAATAAAGCACAATTATTGGCACAGTCACGCTTATTGACTATGTTCGAGAGTTACTTATTTAAATGCTGATTGTAATTAACTTAACTTGAAAGTACCAAATTGTATGTGGTATTCTATACATCAATTTTTTACCTACTAAATTCCGCAAAAAAATATGATTTGATTGTGATGTAAAAATACTATTCCAAATGTTAAAAAATATACGCTTTAGTCGGCTGACGATTGACTTGCGGAAAATTTTTTTTCGCTGTTTGTCATTTGTCTCCAGTTAATGACTAATAACTAAAGATAAAATGGTTAAGCTCGAAAGCATCAAAGCTGCCGATCGCCTAAAAAAACTTTACCTGTCATCATGAGTGTTAATTCCAAAATATACGAAGGCAAAGCAAAAATTCTCTATTCAACGGAAGATCCGGAAGTTTTGTTAGCTGATTTCAAAGATGATGCCACTGCCTTTAATGCTCAAAAGCGTGGTAGTATTTTGGGTAAGGGAACTATAAATTGTAGCATCTCCGCTAAATTATTTCAAGAGTTGTCAACGCAAGGTATTAAAACTCACTTTATTGACAGCCCAAAGCCAAATCAAATGCGGGTAAAGGCAGTGAAGATTGTGCCTTTAGAAGTAGTGGTGAGAAACATTGCTGCCGGCAGTCTGTGTCAGCAAACAGGATTGGCACTAGGAACCGTTCTCAAACAGCCTTTGGTAGAGTTTTATTACAAAAGCGATGAATTAGGAGATCCGTTGTTGACAAGCGATCGCCTGCGTCTACTAGAACTAGCAACTGCGGAACAAGTTGAGACAATAACCCATCTAGCATTGCAAATCAACGAGTTTCTCCGTAGCTTTTGGGAGCGGTGTGGAATTACACTAGTAGACTTCAAACTAGAATTTGGTGTTGACTCACAACAGCAATTGCTCTTAGCAGATGAAATTAGCCCCGACACCTGCCGTTTGTGGGATCAAGCCGAAAACGACCCCAACCGCCGAGTAATGGACAAAGACCGCTTCCGCCGAGACTTAGGGAATGTAGAAAATGCCTACCAGGAGGTTTTACAACGAGTGCTGAAAGCAGTAGAAGGTAAAAAATGAAGGGGACTGAGGACTGGATATTTGATGAATGGAAAATGATTGAAAATTCTTTATTCGTAATTCTTAGCTAATCCAAGCGTCCAAGCTCGCATTGCGTCCCTAATTTACTTTTGCCTTTTGGCTTCAGCCTAGTAAAGTAAAAAGACAAAAGAAAAAATTATGTTTATACTTTTAGCTTTTGTATAACAGCAAGATTGCTTTTCGTTATTTGATTTGTGTGGAAGTGAAGAGGAATGTGAATAAAATGCGTTTATCTCCCGTATTGGTGGCGGCGTTGACAATTGCAGCCCCTTTGGGCAGCTCTTTGAGTGCAAATGCACAAACCCCTAATAGCTCAAAACAGAAACCAGTCGTTTTGCAACCAACGACAAATCAAGACTCGCAACTGGTAAATCAAAGTGCAAACACTCAAGGGGCAGCAGCCTTAAGAGTAGAACCGCGTTCCACCTCAAATGTGAATCCAGAAAACCTCAAAAAGCAGCCAGGTGTTGTCCCCGTCTTGACGGCAAAGAAGCCAGTAGTAGTAATACCAAGCCACGCAGCGCCAATCACGGCACAAAATCCGCCGTTAAACCAAAATATTCCCGGTTCAAATACAGTTCCCGATATTTCCCCACCTGAGAATCAACAACAAGTTCCTTCCCAAACTTTGCCAACGCTGAATCCCAATCAACCAACACCTGAAGAAAACCAACAACAGCAAAATCAGCAACTCAATCAGCCAGCACCAGGAGAAAATCAACAACAGCAAAATCAGCAACTCAATCAGCCAGCACCAGGAGAAAATCAACAACAGCAAAATCAGCAACTCAATCAGCCAGCACCCGAACAAAATCAACAACAGCAAAATCAGCAACTCAATCAGCCAGCACCAGGAGAAAATCAACAACAGCAAAATCAGCAACTCAATCAGCCAGCACCCGAACAAAATCA
>NZ_JBPAOH010000155.1:0-19108 GCF_050875635.1 Tolypothrix sp. VBCCA 56010 | reverse complement strand
GGTATAAATTCTTTGATTCCCTAAAGTACGTTCAGGAATCAATTTACCTTCAGATTCCCAACGACGTAAAGTAGAAGCTGAAACACCTATTAAATCTCCAAACCTGCAACTTTCCACATATAGCTCATCACATCAAGGAACTGTAGATAAGTTTAGCAAGGTTTTTAACTATTTAGTTGAACTCTGCTGGTTATCCCGTCGCCTGCGTTATCGGTGGCGGGTACGCTGATGATATGAAGTCGCTTGTGTGGCGTCACTCCAAGAGTACATCGCGCTCTTCGAGTCAAATTTATCAGCAGTATCGCCTCTAACAAAAGGAGGAAATATAAAGATTTACATGTCTACCGATCCCCAGATGTTTTTGATTTATTTTTAGAAGATTCTTAATAGTTAATTAACTATCACGTCTGAGTAAAAAATCGTATTATTAGATACAATTTATAAGCTATAAGAGGCGAGGAGAAGTAAAGTGGTGCTATCAAAAGGCTTTGAGATTGAGATGTACACAGGCACGCCTCAAGGAGAAATCGTCGGACTCTCCGACAAAATTGTGGCATCTTTAGATGGATTTGTGCGGGAGCCAGATAGCCGCAATGTGGAATATATAACCGCACCATCTGACAATTATGAGCAGCTATTGTGCGCTTTGTTGCGTCCGAGGCTGCAACTGCGTAATTACCTCAAACAATTGGGCAATTACACGCTGATTCCCGGAAGCACTTTATCTTTGAGTGGAAGCGATCGCTTTTATCGTTCAGACCCCAACAATCCATATCACGATTACATTGAGCAAACCTACGGTACCAAAGTCGTCACCGCTAGCGTTCACATCAATGTCGGCATCAGCGACCCGGAATTATTAATGCGGGCATGTCGAATTATCCGCTTAGAAGCGCCTTTGTATTTAGCTTTGAGTGCTTCATCTCCCTTTATCGATGGCAAAGCAACCGGGTATCACTCCACCCGTTGGGGCTTATTCCCGCAAACACCTGAAAAAGTGCCGTTATTTGCCAGCCACGCCCATCATATCGAATGGGTGGAAAATCAACTGGCTGCTGGTACAATGCAAAATGTTCGTCATTTGTGGGTATCGGTACGACCAAATGGCGATCGCCGTCCTTACGATTTAAATCGCTTAGAACTGCGAATTTGCGACTTAGTAACAGATCCGATCGCTTTACTAGCAATTACCGCGTTGCTAGAAGCGCGTTTATTACAAATAATAGAAAATCCGCATCTCGATCCGCTTACCCAAAGCAACTTCTCCGACGTAGAACTAATAACCCTCACAGCAAGCAACGAAGCAGCAGCAGCGTCTCTTAGCCTCGATGCTCAACTAATACATTGGCTTGATGGCAGAAGCATTCTAGCCAGAGATTGGATTGCCGAATTAAGTAATGAAGTTTCCGCGATCGCCAAACGTCATGGCTTTGGCTGTTTCCTTTCGCCCTTACAAAAAATACTCCGCGAAGGCAATGAGGCTCAACAGTGGCTGCAACTGCATTCTGTAGGTTTTGATACGACTTGCGTCATGACCCAGGCTATTCGTGCCACGCGAGAACGAGAAATTGAACTAGAAAACAAATTGTGTTCCTCTTTAGTGACTTAAGACTGCACCTTCTGTGTGGAAGTAAGTGATTAATTGCTTTGAAAAGAAAAAAATCAGCTGATTTACAGAAAATTTAATATTTCTTCATAAAAGCAAAAAAGACTCCCAGATATTCCTCTGGGAGGATTCTAAGTTTGTTTTAAATATCTAATCATTGGTATTCCTGGATAAATATTAATAAAAGTTATATATAGAGAGGATCTATACGTAGAGATGGCAGTTGGAATACATAGTTTGTTTGTATACATTTATCCGCTCGCAAATGCCTCAGGTAGTTTTAGTTAATCCGCAAATTCCTCCGAACACAGGTAATATTGCCCGTACTTGTGCAGCTACGGGTACTGAATTACATTTGGTTGGACCATTGGGCTTTGAAATTAGCGATCGCTATTTAAAAAGGGCAGGTTTAGATTACTGGCCCTATGTAAAGCTACACTGTCACGAATCTCTAGAAGCGTTTCAAGTTGTACATCAGCAGCGTGGTGGTAGATGCTTGGGCTTTAGCGTTTGTGGTAGTTTTAATTATGCAAACTTTCAGTTTCAAGCTTCGGACTGGCTGTTATTTGGCAGTGAAACTACTGGCTTACCGTCAACAGTTTTGTCTACTTGCGATGCTACTGTGCATATTCCTATGTTCGAGAAGAATGTTCGCAGCTTGAATCTTTCAGTAAGTGTTGCCGTGAGTCTGTTTGAAGCCCGTCGTCAGTTAGGCTATTTACAGTAAGCGCGACCAAAAAAGGATAAAGTATGTTTACCTAGGTTGCCGCGAACATACTTAAATTAGTATCATAAGTCTTATTTGAGATACACTTAAGTAGCGGTAATTCATGAATTACCGCTACTATATAATGTGCCTGCACAATTATTTTTGCGTAAGTCCTAACTTATATAGATTGCCAAGAAAATCATTTTTTTAAGGAAAATTCTTGTTTTTCTTAAAGAAGAATGTTAACTAGTATACTTTTAAAATATTTGTGAACAAATTATATTGAAAAATACTTACGAATTTGGGTAGGCTTATATAAGAAATTTGTATATAAAGTTGGAGTGGGTGTCCGACCTGAATGATAGTTTTTCATGAACTTGAAGTTATATGCTTTTGGGAACAAAAGCGGTGGAAGCTTGTCTTCTAATGCATTTGAGCTATTTTTGCTAAAAAAGTGATATTTGAACAGCAAAAAACGGCGTGCGAGTTTATACGGTTGTATTTTAGGGAAGAATCAACGTAAAGTCTCGTGTTGAGAAGGCGGATTGGGTGCAGAAATCTAGAAGATATCTACAGTAGGTGGCATCGCTTTTGTTTGAAGTCTGAGTTCATAATCTGGCGAACGAGCGCGAATTTTTACTTATGATAAAGCGCGATTTTAAGCAAGATAGACACTCATTCAACGATCTAAAAGCATATATTCCCAGGTGTAGAGGAGTCGAACGGACAAGTAAGCACAGCAACTTGAAATTTTGCTGCTTCGCGTAATGAACTTGTCGAAATCAGAGAAGCAAGATAATCTTGCGTAAGTATCTCTGGTGAGTGTGATCTTGATCTGTGATTCAATGTGATCTAGATCATTGACTAGTATCCGAATTAAAGATCGAGGTCAGTTAAGCGCTAGTAGATCATAGGAGGTCGTCTTTGAAACGAGCATTAAAGGAGAAAGTGAAGGCTGTGCTTGAAAATCCCCCCAGTGATGATGCCCCAGTGAAACAGCTAAACGTGGTTAATCCAGTAGTTAATCGTCAAGTACGGACAAAAGCCGCCATGATTGGTTTGGCAATTTCAATGGGAGCTACCAGCCTCCTGGTGACTCGGCAAGGCGACCAAGCCCAAGGAGCAGCTCCTGTAGGCAATCAAAACACAGCCTCAACGATTTCTGCTGCTCCTAACACCGAGGTGAAATTTGCACCCACGCCAAAACTGGAATATCAAGCCGTTTCATCAGCAAGCGTGCCGGAAAGTCCTCGGATCGTGCAACCAACAGCAATTTCACAAGTGCCTGGGCTTCAAGCTAAATTGGAACTTGCTGCACCTGTGGTAGCGAGAACAACTACCACAATTCAACAGCCGGTCTTGCAGCCACAAGTCGCACAGAAAGAAAGCAGACCCTTGGGTTATGCTGACAAGCAAAGCGATCGCACTGCAATTGCTGGTGCTGACAGCATATCGTTGAATGCCCAACCACAAACAGTAGTTTCGGCATCCTCCGCCTCAAACAGTGAAGTCAATTCTCAACTGAAGGCACAGCAAGACTTTGCAATCAATCGCTTACAAGAAAAATCGAACCGTTTAAGAAGAAGTCTTGGGGAGTTGCGGTCACATGAGACCAAATTATCACAAGCAACAAACTCGGTAGCACCAACGATTGCGGTGGAAAAAACACCGCAGTTGAACGCAAATAACACTGCACTACAGCCATCGAAAAATGCTAAAGATGCCAGCCAAGCAAGCCTGGTCACGAGGTTAAAGCAGGCAAAGGTAGGGAATGCGCCGGTCGTACAAGTACCAGCAAGTACAGGTGCGACAAACGCACGCCAGACGACGCCATCTGGACTTACTTACGAAGTTAAGCCTGGAGATACATTAGCAGCGATAGCAAGCGATCGCGGTACTTCTGTCTCAGAAATAATCAAGAATAATAATCTCAACAATCCTAACGAACTGCGAATCAATCAAAAACTCACAGTTCCGGCTGCCGAAAACCCCAGTACTGCCATCAAGCCAATCGCACCAGTCACTCCCGTGCAGTCTGGCAGTGCCCCTGAGATTGTTACGCCATCATTCCCGCTTAATGCTGGCTTAACTCCTTCTGAGCCTTCACAGCCATCAGCCACGGCTAACAACAGCAGTGTTACCATCCCGACAGCAGTAATTTCTGACAACCAGATTCAAGCAACTGCGATTAAGCCCACAACAGACCTCACCACAGCCCCCGCTTATGGCATCGGTGGTGACAGCCCAATCCCACAAAGCTTGAATCAAATGCAACTGGCGAAAAAGCCGCCAGAGGTAACACGGGCAAAAAATAATAATCCGCGCCTGCGTAGCTTACAAGACGAAATTGAGAGATTGCGGGCGAAATACCGCGCTCAAGAAACTGGTAACGTAGTCGTTCCTACAGAATCCCCAAGCAACGAAGCTGCGGTGCAGATTCCTGTTTCTCGACCAGATAATTTCCCGGTGTCAAATCCCGTTACTAGAGTGAATAATGTTGCGGTGCCCATCCCCGTTCCTAAACCGATGGCACCTAACTATGTAGCTCAACCTCAGCCTCAATTCCGTGCGACTGGCTCGAACAACGACTCAGTTAATCCAGATTTCGTTTTTATTAATCAAACATCACGTCAGTCGAATCCTAGCGGCAACAGACCAAGTGTGAGAATTGCTACACCTCCTGCTGGTGTTGATGCTTCTGCATCTCTTGGGGCAATGCGCGGAAGAACAGTTTCTCCAGATTTACCGCCTTTAACAGCAGCAGTCGATAGATACTTACCCAGAGCGATTGACCCGACCATGCCCGCTCCGTCTACAATGACTACTGCTTATATTTGGCCCGCCAAGGGTGTCTTAACCTCTGGCTTTGGGATGCGTTGGGGACGTCCGCACAAAGGTATTGACGTTGCTAATGGTACAGGCACACCAATATACGCATCGGCTGACGGTGTAATCGAAAAAGCTGGCTGGAATAGGGGTGGCTACGGCAATGTTGTCGATATCCGCCATAACGACGGCAGCATGACTCGCTACGGTCACAACAGCAAAATTCTAGTGCAGGCAGGTCAACAAGTCCACCAAGGCGACACAATTGCTTTAATGGGCAGCACAGGCTTTAGTACTGGTCCACACAGCCACTTTGAAATTCATCCATCAGGCAAGGGTGCTGTTAATCCAATAGCCTTGTTACCCGCTCGCCTGTAGTTCCTGGCTGTCTTTTTGGTTAAGAAGGTAACTCTCTATGAACGCTTTTCATTATCGCTACTAGAGAGTAATGAGCCGGGAGTGGTGAACATTTTATTTCCTACTCCCTCATCTCTAATTACCTAAAATTTCTCTTTGCCTTGATTTTGCAAAAATATTTGAGTTAAATGCTAGCCATGACAAAATTTTTCTGCTATATTTAGAAAGGCATTGAGAAAGTATGGCTCAGTAGCTCAGTTGGTTAGAGCGTGGGACTCATAAGCCTGAGGTCGTGTGTTCGAGTCACACCTGAGCCATTCAAAAAATATCATAGTAGAGACGTTCCGCACCGAACGTCTGTACTGTTTTTCCTGTGTTAAATTTCCGGTTCTACTCCCAGCGCTCTTAATTGTTCTGCTAATCTTTCTGCACGCTGGCGTTGTTGTTCTGCTTGTTGTTGAGCCGCGTCTTTCTCTTGCCGTTGTTTTGCTGCTAACTCCAAACCCCACAGTAATAATTCTCCGTCTTCATCCCACCAACGCAACCAATAGCCTGTACGGTTTTCTCGGCTTCCTTGCCAGATGCCCAAAAACAGATTTATTTGAGCAATCCAGTAACGATTATTCTCATTTGGCGGTTGCAGTTGATAATGCCCAGAGTTATCTAGCTGATAAACTTCTAACGTTCCTGCTTCTGGCTCAAAAATCGTATAGTTAGGAACTTTTAAAACTTGCTCGTAATAAAACCATTTACCAGGCGGATAAGTTGGTTTGCTAGAATATTCTCCACCTTCGGTATCCGAGAGAAATTCCATTACGATCGCGGGAATATCGCCTTGGAGTTGGGGAGTATAGCTACGCTTAACTTCTTCTCGCGACACTCGAATCGATGGCACGTAGCCCCAATCCGGTGCTTTGACAACTATTTTATGATTCAAGGTGGCACAAATGCCGTAGTTAGTTGTGGTTAAGGCATTTGCGGGCAGTTTTCCGGCAAGTTCCAAGCTTTCTGTTAAAGCGGCAGCTAGAAGTGGCTGATTAATATTGTCCACTGGCTCGTCGTCTAAAACAAAATCATCTGGTAACTTTTCCCAAGTAATTTCATGAGTGGCTGCAAAGGTTTGCATGGTAAAACTACTTTTTGCGATTGTTTTGGTGTCGGGGGGTAACAATCTGGCATTGCAACTTATTATAACTAGATAGCGATCGCCATAAATCCGCTTATCAAGAGACATGATATCCAATAAGACAGCAGTACGACTGTTCTACTAAGACAATAGTAAAGGTAGTATTATTAAGGACTTAACGCGCTGCCTCTATTTATTCAGCCTGCCGATATGTCAGACCAAAAGCTAGCATCATTACTAAATGGTCATCTTCCTCACCCCAACCCCAACAGCCAGAATACGATTCGGATTCGGGGTGCGAGGCAGCATAATCTGAAAAATATTGATTTAGAATTGCCACGCGATCGCTTGATTGTCTTTACCGGCGTTTCGGGTTCTGGTAAATCTTCCTTGGCATTTGATACCATTTTCGCCGAAGGACAGCGCCGCTACGTCGAATCTCTCAGCGCCTACGCACGGCAATTTTTGGGACAATTAGATAAACCGGATGTCGAAGCGATTGAAGGTTTGAGTCCGGCGATTTCCATCGACCAAAAATCAACTTCTCATAACCCGCGCTCCACGGTTGGAACTGTAACAGAAATTTACGATTACTTGCGTTTGTTGTTTGGACGTGCTGGTGAACCGCATTGTCCGATATGCGATCGCTGTATTGCACCGCAAACTATCGACGAGATGGTTGACCGAATTATGGATCTACCAGACCGTACACGCTTCCAAATCCTCGCGCCGGTTGTCCGTGGTAAAAAAGGCACGCATAAAAAGCTTTTATCAAGTCTTGCCTCTCAAGGTTTTGTCCGCGTCCGCGTTGATGGGGAAGTGCGAGAACTATCTGATTCGATTGACTTAGATAAGAATTTTACCCACACAATTGAAGTTGTAATTGACCGCCTTGTGAAAAAAGACGGTATTCAAGAGCGTTTGGTAGATTCTCTTTCTACGTGCTTAAAACAATCAAGTGGTATTGCTAACATAATCGTTACTCCATCTTCTGACAGCGAACAGACAAGCGAACAAGAATTAGTCTTTTCGGAAAATTTTGCTTGTCCGGAACATGGGGCAGTAATGGAGGAATTATCACCGCGATTGTTTTCGTTTAACTCACCTTATGGTGCTTGTCCTCACTGTCATGGATTAGGAAGTTTAAGAAGATTTTCGCCTGATTTGGTAGTACCTGATCCAGAAGCACCTGTATATGCAGCGATCGCACCTTGGTCAGAGAAAGATAATTCTTATTATTTGGAGTTATTATATAAAGTTGGGCAAGCTTATGATTTTGAACTTCAAAATAACTGGTATCAGTTAACAGATGAACAGCGTCAAGTTATTTTGTATGGAGAAGAAAGCGCAGAACAAAATAAGCACAGTTACAAAGGGGCAATTCCAATTTTACAGCGACAGTATGAGGGTGGTTCGGAATTAATTAAGCAGAAATTAGAGCAGTATTTAGTAGATCAACCGTGTGAAGTTTGCGGGGGGAAAAGGTTAAAACCGGAAGCTTTAGCGGTGCGGTTGGGACAGTATCGAATATTAGATTTAAGTGGTGTATCAATTCGCGATTGTCGCCAGAAAGTTGATGAATTAAAATTGAGCGATCGCCAATTGCAAATCGCTGATTTAGTACTGCGAGAAATTAAATCCAGATTGCAATTTTTGCTCGATGTCGGATTAGATTATCTCACCCTTGACCGTCCAGCAATGACGCTTTCGGGTGGAGAAGCGCAACGAATTCGTTTAGCAACTCAAATTGGTTCTGGTTTAACAGGAGTTCTCTACGTTTTAGATGAACCAAGTATCGGTTTGCATCAAAGAGATAACGGACGCTTGCTGCGAACTTTAACTAAATTACGCGATTTGGGTAATACGTTAATTGTAGTTGAGCATGATGAAGAAACAATTCGTGCAGCTAACCACATTGTTGATATTGGTCCTGGTGCAGGAATTCATGGCGGATATATAATTGCTCAAGGTGATTTACAAGCGTTATTAACGGCAGAAAAATCCTTAACGGGTGCGTATTTATCGGGACGGCGAGTAATTCAAACTCCAGCAGAAAGACGCGAAGGAAATGGGCGAAGTTTGATAATTCAAAATGCCCATCGCAACAACTTAAAAAATATCGATGTCGAAATTCCTCTAGGTAAACTCGTCGCTGTTACTGGTGTTTCCGGTTCGGGAAAATCTACTTTAATTAATGAATTACTTTACCCGGCATTACAGCATCAACTGACAAAGAAAGTTCCTTTACCCAAACACTTAGAAGGAATTAAGGGATTAAATGCTGTTGATAAAGCGATTGTAATTGACCAATCGCCGATTGGACGCACACCGCGTTCTAACCCTGCAACTTATACAGGCGTTTTTGATGTCATTCGTGAAGTATTTTCGCAAACAGTAGAAGCAAAAGCGAGAGGTTACAAACCCGGACAATTTTCTTTCAACGTTAAAGGTGGACGTTGTGAAGCTTGCAGCGGACAGGGTGTAAATGTCATTGAAATGAACTTTTTGCCTGATGTTTACGTGCAATGCGAAGTTTGTAAAGGTGCAAGATACAATCGGGAAACTTTGCAAGTAAAGTACAAAGATAAGTCTATTTCTGATGTTCTCAATATGACTGTTGAGGAAAGTTTAGACTTTTTCCAAAATATTCCCAAAGCTTTTACCCGGTTGCAAACTTTGGTTGATGTGGGATTGGGTTACATTCAACTTGGACAACCTGCAACAACTTTATCTGGTGGAGAAGCGCAGCGAGTGAAATTAGCCACTGAATTATCACGTCGCGCTACAGGAAAGACGCTTTATTTAATCGATGAACCGACTACAGGTTTATCTTTTTACGATGTTCACAAATTGTTAGATGTGTTGCAACGTTTGGTAGATAAAGGAAATTCCATTTTAGTAATTGAACACAATTTAGATGTGATTCGTTGTTCTGATTGGTTGATAGATTTGGGTCCCGAAGGTGGTGATAAAGGAGGAGAAATTATTGCAGCGGGGACACCGGAGGAAGTAGCGAAGAATCCGAAGTCTTATACTGGGCAATATTTGCAACAAGTTTTGCAACAGTATCCAGCACGAGCAACTACTATGAAAAATATATAGAGGCTAATGGGTATTTGCAAGGAGAACTGAATGAATGACCAGGAGTTGGAAGTTCTCCTGAACGACCTAGAGATCGCAATCCTCATCTTGCCGAAGCGATGAAAAATCTTGGCTATGTTTAGAGCAAAACAAGGGTTTCTATATGTTTGTGAGGAAAAGCGATCGCCACTGTAACATCAGCCTACAACTTTTAATCTAAAATAAACAAACTCGCATCAACGTGAAAAAACTCTCCCAAAGCCTTGGCTTGTTCTAAAGTGATTTCTAATTCACTATTAATAACCTTAGCAACAATCTCACTCGAACCAAAAACTTCTCCTAAATCAGCTGATGACAAACCTCTAGCTTCCATCAAATGAAGAAGTCTTGAATGTGGTGTAGAAGTATTAAGTTGATAATGCTTATCTTCAAAATCCTCAATTAGTTTGACAAATAATTCCAACAAAGTATCTTCTTCAGGAGTGATATTGGGACGAGATAGTAGTTCTTCAACAACCTCTAATAATTTATCGTTTTCCGCTTCTGTCTTAATAATCCTAGGCTGATATTTAGATAGTAATTGACTATAAATTTCTGGGTTAATAGTAAGGGTCATTTTTCCAGTTGTCTTTGTCATATTCCGCATGAGTCAAGACATATTTAATGTATATGACCTGCTTCTCATAATTAATACTAACGATTAAACGATATTTATTGACTTTAATATTAAAAATTGTAAAGTTGCTAACTGCTTCCACTTGAGGATAAACTGTTTAAACTTCTAGCAAATTTCTCCAGTTTGCTTTACTGGCAATTCCGTACCAGTCATCCAGTGCTTCACAACAATCAGCGTGTTCTTTGCACACTTTTCGTAACTTTTTACGACTGATGATGTGCATTAAGTTATAATCTAAAAGTTTCGCAGATTTATCATCAAGCTTTTGTCAGCACCCTATCACATCTTCAAGACCAGAAGATGAACGCAACCTGCGCGATCGCCTTTTAACTCAACACAGCAAATCATCCTATGCCGTGCGTGCTAAAGCTAAATCACGAATTAACGGAACTCTAGAACTAATATAAGCACTTATGGCGCTGGTTTCTTCACTGGTGAGTAATTTCTTGTTTTCCAGCTGCCTTAGTAACTGCTGAATTAGTTCCGCATCATTGAATCCCAAAAGAATATTGGTCTGGGTTTCCTCAATCACAAGCCAAATCTGACGTAATGTCGAAGAGTTCATCGGATATATCCCCACTGCTAGAGCTTGTTCTCTGGTATAAGCATAACATTGCTCACCAGAATCTAAAGACAATCTTAAGATATATAATTTGCCAAAAACCTGAAAGTACGCAAAAGTTAACTAATTAGATGAAAATCTAAGGTTTACCGCTTTCTCCCTTGCGGAAAAACTGGCTCAAAATTTCACTAGGCTTGCGATCCCAGGTGTCGATATGCTCATATATGAGATTATCTGAGTTCAGTTTGTAAGTAGAGTAGCCATTAAAAAGTATACGCGCTTTCCAAGGAACACGCAAAATACCGCGAACCGTCCACTTTGCTAAAATCGTATCTTCAGCTTCTTGATGCACGTCATGCAGGTCGAAATTAATCTGCGTAAAAAATAATTTAGCGTGAAATCGCAAAGTCCAAAAGATGATGCGATAGTTGATTTTGCCTTTAAATTTATTTACCGGGTCGCGAAAATAGATATCCTGGCTATAGATATCGTAGGAAATATCCTGCTGAAAAAGTGTTGGTAAATCGCGTTTGAGAGTTTTGATTATTTCTTGCATTTTATATTGATCTTTCATGCGATCGCCCTCTAAATTTGCTCAGATAACCTACAAAAATGATAAAAATTAACTTTGAAAATCTAATGATAAGATAGCTAATCCTAAAAATATTTTATATATAACTAAAGTTCCATTTATATAATTACCGATATGTGATAAATTCACAGCAGACAAACGAAAAAAATAGCGTTTTCGAGCGAGATTTAATTATGACTTCCCTATCTATTCGGCGTGTTGTTTTGTCTTTCTTACTGCCGGCAAGTTTAACCACTGTAACTTCACTTTCTCTAATCATAAACAGTGTTGGCGCTCAACAGCTAAACACACAGCCGTCAGCGACGACACCTATCAACCAATCAACTCAGCCAGTTGCGGATGTGTATATTTGGCAAGGTAATGTTAAGTTCGATTTCAAAGCAGCGAAGATTAATGCCACAGCAGATAAAGCTGAAGTATTCCCTAAAGAACGTAAAGTTGTTTTGACTGGGAATGTAAAAATCCTTCAAAACGGAAAAATTCAGGAAACTGATACAGTAACGTATGTGTTTAAGTACCAAGACAAATTTAACTTGACTGCCGATAAAGTGATAGCATCAAATTTCAAGTAACCGGCACATATTTGGTAGTTATGGCTTCAGCCCTAAATAATTATTATTTAGGACTTACGCAAAAACCCTCTGCAACTCTTATTCCTTCGTGTCCTTCTCTTCGAGACGCCAAGGGCGAACGCGTCTTCTCCTTCGGAGACGGCAAAGCCGAACGTGGTTGGTTTTTCCGTTACCTGTGCATAAGTCCTATTATTGTTACCAGGGCTGAAGCCCTGACTACGAAATATTTCTCCAAAACTTCAGCAAACCCAGCCAATTTGAAGATGGCTTGCTGTTAGCTATAGTAGTTTTATTCAAATCGGACAAAGTGGGAAATGAGGCATTTTGAGCATAAGCATTATTTTGCAATACCTTAGCGAGGGCGTTGTTATTGTCTCGCAAACCTTCGTAAAAAAAGAATACCTCTCCAGAAATACCGCGATCGCGATTGTACTCGATTGCCTGCATCAGATATTCTGGACTTATCGAGTAGTTTCCCAGCTTGATTAAAATTCCCGGTGCTAACCTCGGTGACATCACTGCAAATTGCTTTTTTACCAATTGATCGATAATAGATTTGTAACTTAGGAAATCACGGCGATAAACCTGCGGGTGGATTGTATCTACTATTTTCTGTTCCAGCCATTTGGGAGAGTCTTGCAAATATTCCTTCAATGCCCAATCATGAATATTTGGAGCCATTGATACTAAAAGGTTGGGATTTACCGCTTTGACTTTTTGATAAAGACGCGCTAAAAAGTCGGTGAGAATATTTGCTCGCCATTGCAACCATTGCTTATCCTGAGGGTTTCGTGGCGGATTTTTCCCAAATTGCTGGTGATAGCGTTGCACAGTTAATTGGTCGTAACCTCCTTCAGAAGGCAAAGCTGGCAGGCGATCGTCTCCTTGAATACCATCAACATCATAATTCTTGACAACTTCCAAAACCAAGTTCAACATAAAATTTTGCACTTGGGGGTCAAGGGAATTCAGCCACTCAAAGCCGTTTTTATTGACTAAATTGCCATCGCGATCGCGTGCAGCCCATTCTGGTTTTTTCTCCAACAGCATTCCCCCATTCAAATTGTAGGAACTGGCAAAGCCGTATTCAAACCAAGGAATGACTTTTAGCCCCACCCGACGTGCTTCTGCGATCGCTTCTGCTAAAGGATCGCGACCAACAAAAAGCAGGTCAATTTCCACACCAAAAGTTTGCTGCATTACTTTACTAGGATACAGCGTTAGCGCCTTAGTCCAAACCACGGGAAATACTACATTAAATCCCGTCTGGGCGAGGAAATCCATCGCTTCAGCAATACGTTCCCTTGACTTGAAAACCTTACTACCAGTAGTAGTAAGCCAAACGCCCCGCGTTTCAATTATTGTCATTTATAAAACACCAAAATTCTCAGCGCCGCACTATTTATACCATTTCACTTCAAGCTAACAACATTTAAATTTTTTAACTTTTTTCGCATAAAAATTTCCGGCGTTGCTGAATCAAGATATGAATTTGTCTCACGCAGAGTATTGTAGGGGCAATTCATGAATTGCCCCTACAGAAATTCAATGGTGACAACGAAGGAAGTGCGTAAGTCCTAAGAGTTTAAGAGACTTGATTTTTCAGTTTCATATTTCAATTGAGCAACGCCAAATTTCACAATCCAAAATCGATTAAGGCGTGACTATTTGACGATACCGCGCCTGTATCACCATATAAATACCATAAGCTACCAAGCCCAACGCCACAATACCCAAAAGCCAGGGTCCGTATGGTTGTTGCGCTAGCGTCTGTAACGCCTGATCTAAACCTCCTGCCGCACTAGCGTCAGACTGCCTTGCGGCACTAATTAAAAACCAGCCAATAATGCAGAATACTATACCCCGTGCCGCTAAACCAAATCTGCAAATTGCCATCACCCACTGGCGTTCTTTATTGCTTAACTCAGTTAAATTAAGTTCTTTACGAAATTTGCCGCTAAAAGCTATATAAAACTGATAAAAACCTAAACCGATTACAAATGCCCCCGCAGTTCCAACTAACCATTGACCAAAGGGTTGAGAAAGTAAACGCCCTGTCCAATCTTCGGTGGAATTACTATTACCACCACCGCCAGAACCGAGGATGATTTTTACAGCGGTTAAAGCTAAAGAAGCATAAATCAAACCATTAGCTGCGTAACCAATTCGCTGTGCCAAACCTTTGGCATCACTGCCTTTGTTTTCTGGGTCTTTAATTGCCTGTACAAAACGCCAAATTACAAAACCAATCAAGCCGATCGCAACTAAGAAAAGCAAAAATTTACCGAATGGCTGATTGACAATTGTCTGAAGAGCGCCTTGAGTATCAGTTGTTCTACCACCAGTGCCAAAAGCTGTCTGCGCTGCTAGTAGCCCAACAGTACCGTAAACTACTCCTTTTGATGCATAGCCAAATCGCGCCAGTCGCTCGACCCACATTGAAGTATGGTGTGTCAGCTGTTGTGTCATGGTAGTTGGGGAGAATTGTGTTTATGTTTGTACCAAGTTCTACCTATGATTTGCATCTATCTTTGGGTGAATTTTTTAATGCTAATACTAAAATCTTCCTTTAAGAATACTGTCTTTAAATAGAGGTGATAACACACAATACAAAACTATCATTCAAACATCTGTACTTGACCAGCCAATATTTTATTTCACCTCAATTAATTATGTCTGTAATCAAAGATTCTTGGCAGCACGAATACATCACGACTAACGGAATTAAACTACACTACGTCACTCAGGGGGAAGGTCCCTTAATGTTAATGTTGCATGGATTTCCAGAATTTTGGTATTCTTGGCGGCATCAAATACCCGAATTTGCTGCATATTATAAAGTCGTTGCTCTTGATTTGCGCGGCTACAATGATAGCGACAAACCAAAAGAGCAATCAGCTTATGTGATGGATGAATTTGTCAAAGATATTAAGGGAGTAATTCAAGGATTGGGATATGAAAAGTGTGTTTTAGTCGGACATGATTGGGGAGGTGCGATCGCCTGGAATTTTGCTTACGATTATCCGGCAATGGTAGAGCAATTAATAATACTCAATCTGCCTCACCCCGCAAAATTTGCCCAAGGTTTTCGCACTCCTCAACAGTTGCTACGTAGTTCTTACGTCTTCTTTTTCCAATTGCCTTTAATACCGGAATTATTAATTAAAAGCGGAGATTATCAACTAGTTGAAACTGCTTTTAAAGGTATGGCAATTAATAAAACTGCTATCACCAAAGCCGATATTGACGCTTATAAAAACGCCGCAGCCAAACGCGGTGCTTTAACAGCAATGTTAAACTATTACCGCAACGTTTTTCAGCAAAGATTAACAGAACCAAATTGGGGTATTTTAAAAGTGCCAACTTTAATGATTTGGGGAGAAAAAGATACCGCGCTGGGTAAGGAACTAACTTATGGAACAGAAGCTTATGTGAGAGACTTTCAAATCAAATATATTCCTGATTGTAGTCATTGGGTGCAGCAAGAGCAGCCTGAGTTAGTTAACCAATATATGCGAGAGTTTTTGTATATTAAAGAACAAATCAACTGATGATTTCTTTTGGTAGAAGAGAATTCTCTTCTCTCTACCTAAATTTATTGATACCAGAAACTAAGTCAATAAACTAGCGATTTACTTAGGAATAAATACTTATAAATATTTTCCGATAAATTATGTCGAATAATTTATAATCTTAAAAATATTTAACAAAATAAATTTACTGAGGTTAGCTAATCATCCGGAACTGAAAAAACAACAGTATTTATCAAAATTTTATCTATTGAATCTATAGCATTTCTGTATCATTACAAAAGCAGACTTATATCATAAATTAATTATGTAGTCAATCTGTATCCTTAAGGAATTTAGTGAGATAATAGAAATCGTGAGGAACAGAACGGATGCAACTGATGTTGCAAAGAGGAAGAATTATGAAAAAGGTATTAGCAGCTTTAATCTTGGCTAGTCCCCTATTTTTTGCGAATGTAGTTAACGCTAAAAATCCGCAGGATTTACAAAAACTACTGACAACTGGGGAATGTGTTAAGTGCAATCTATCAGGAGCCAACCTCAGTGGTGCTCATTTAATTGGTGCTGACTTGAGAGAAGCAAATCTTGAAGGTGCCAACCTCAAAGGTGCAAATCTTGAAGGTGCTGATTTAACTAATGCCAATTTGGGTGGTGCTAACTTAAGTTCGGCTTATCTTACCAATGTCAATTTTAAGCAAGCTAATCTGAATGCGGCAAATTTGACTAAAGCGACAATCCATGATTCTAATGTGTATCAGGCATCAATGAACGATCTGAATATCGCTGATGCTGACATATTTTATACAGGCATCGGTATCGGGGGCGAAGATGCACAGATTCCCGATTGGCGCTAAGTTGAATTTGGCTGGCATTTCAAAATAAAATACTGGCTGGCGGTTTTTAGGGGTAGAGACGTTCCGCTGGAACGTCTCTACTTGCTGTTTGCAAGCATTATCCTGAAAGCCGCCTGTTTTTTTGCTGTGATTGCTGCCTTAAATGTATCAGGGATATGTTCACATCTTCTGTAGCGATAATTCATGAATTATCGCACTCGTAAATTAAGGAACTGACAAGGTTTTTTGCCTAAGTCCTAATGTTTATTCTTGATTGAGTCGAATAGACTCAGGTTTTGAAAGCGCTGAAGCGCTTACTACATAATCGTATATAAGTCAAGATTATGTTAATATATAAAAATTTTTCTAACGCCTGAATCTTAATACTAATGAGTTAATTGACGATCGCAGCGACGACTGGCTTTAAAATCGTGTAAAATCGGCGTTTAGACTTGTATAAGTAAGAGGTAGACTGATTTTGGCATGATTTGTACTGAATTGAGGGCGATCGCTCTGAACTTACACTTCGGTTGGATAACTGCCTTCAAATAAATTCGAGTTGGAGAAGAGTGAAACCAACGAATGAATCCTCACTTTGAAGCGCAAAGCTGCTTTCTAACTTATATCCTCCTACAGGGTTTCTACCTTGTAGTCGATGAAGTAGTAGAAAGACGCAATTATGGTGATAGCAAACCGAAACTTTTTTCTACTCTATAATCAGTCGTGCTGATTGGTTGTAACTGTCCGGATGAGAGTCACTCAACTGTAAAAATTATGGAAGCCCAAATGCAAGAACCGGAATACAAGGAAACCAAGTCCCCAGAAGCAACTATGACAGATATCAACAATCAAACAGGAACCATAACCAAAATCCAGCCTCCGGTGGAAACTCAGGATCAATTGCGACAATACGGAGAGCAAGTTTCGCGATTTTTGGCGACACTGCCCGAATACCTGGGAAACTTCTTCAATGAGTATAAACAGCCCTTAGTTAGCATTGGTTTAATTTTGGGAGCGATTGTAGGTGTCAAGGTACTCTTGGCAGTATTGGATGCTTTGAATGATATTCCTTTAGTAGCACCTACCTTTGAGTTGATTGGTATTGGATACTCTGCCTGGTTTGTTTATCGCTATTTACTCAAAGCCTCAACTCGTGAAGAGTTAACTAGTGAAATCACCACGCTCAAATCACAAGTTGTCGGTAAAGACGATTAAAAATTGGGCATTGCATAACCGTGAAGACGCCAGTCGCCTGCGACGGGAAACCCGTCTACAGCGCTGGCTCATGAATCGTAGAGACGTTCCAATGGAACGTCTCTACAATACGTTCAATTTTTGACATGTTTTACCGAATAAAGGATGAAGGATAATGTATAAATTTTTATATACTTTATCCTTCTCTTATCGCAGACTAAAGAGAACATATTTTATCGTTTAGCCGATCGCTGGCATTACAAAACTTATTGTGGCGATCGCACAATATTTTCCGATTGAATTGGTTGTAGCCTTCCGGTTCGCACTAAAGCTTGATGAACCATCGCTGCTACCTCAGCACGGGTAGCTTCTCTGTTGGGAGCAAAAGTGTTTGGATCTGGATAGTTTACCACAAGATTATTTGCTGTAGCAGTCGCTGTCTTGCCAATGGCGTAGTTAGGAATCTCTTTGGCATCTTTGAAGACGCTTAAAGTCTTATCAACCGCAGTAGGTTCTTTCAAATTTAATCCGCTGGCAAGGGCAACTAAAACTTGCACTCGCGGAATTCTTTGGTTTGGTTTGAAAGTATTGTCAGGGTAGCCTTTGAGAAATCCGGTGTTGATAGCTTGCTTAATTGCTGGATTTGCCCAGTAATTTGATGGGATATCGTTAAAAGCGATCGCCTGAGTGGCAAGCTTATTATTGAAGGCTTGTTCTAGTATCGCCGCAAATTCCGCACGAGTTACAGGCTGATTTGGTCTAAAAGAATAATCCGGAAAACCCTTAATAATCCTACGAGAAGAAAGAACATTAATAAACCGACTTGCCCAGAAGTCATTAGGCACATCGTTAAATGCAATTGGCGGCGGAATGGTAGACTTTTGCTCAGAGGGAGTCACCACGCGAAATGGTTCTTGAATGTTAGGAGAAGGTGACAATTGCACTTGTGGTGGTGCCGCTGGAGCAACCGGAAATGGCAAAATTAGCGTCGGAATCGCTCCTGGAGATGGAGATGGATTTACTAAAGTAGGTTGATCTACAGTAGCAGGTGGAGCCGACGGCACAGTATTTAAATTCGAGTTTGCATTCGGTTGTATCTGAGTCGCTGGAGGAACCGCGACAGAAGCTGTCGGGGAGGGTGACGGTAAAACGTTGAAGTTCCAGCCAGAATCTCTGCGGGAAAATGCCCAAAATAAAACCGCTCCAATAGTCGCAAAGGCAACCAGAATAGCAATAAATTCATCAAAGCCAAGGGCATTTCTTTGAGATGACCGAGGATCGGGAGGTGTATTTGTCATCGTAATTACCTTGGTAAAGGTAAAATTTGTATCTAAACAAATTAAGCCATAGATGACACCTTTACACCACTCATATAAATAAAAATCAGAGATTAGGGAGTGGGGAGTGGGGGAGGGGGGGAGACAAGGAGAGGGGGGGACAAGGG
>NZ_JBPAOH010000154.1:0-19623 GCF_050875635.1 Tolypothrix sp. VBCCA 56010 | reverse complement strand
TACCCTCAAATATTCTCTTCTCTCAAAAACTATACCTATCAATGCTTTTGGCATATTTTAAGTAAGTTGTATTTTTGTTGAGAAAGATGCGGGTAATGCATAGCTCTAGCTGGGAGGGGTGTTGAAACTTTCGAGTCCCAGACCATCTATCTCGTCAAGCAAAAGACTTTCAACCCGCCTCTAGCTGGGAGGGGTGTTGAAACCCGGTTCCACATTTGCCAGAGCCGATATGATTGAACTTTCAACCCGCCTCTAGCTGGGAGGGGTGTTGAAACTTTTCAGCCCAAAGGAACGGATTTGACTCTAGCTTCTTTCAACCCGCCTCTAGCTGGGAGGGGTGTTGAAACTTACGCGATCGGTGTTGGTCAGAAAGTATCAATAGCTCTTTCAACCCGCCTCTAGCTGGGAGGGGTGTTGAAACCTGGAATTAAGTTCCAGAAATTAGCATTAGATTTTACGCTTTCAACCCGCCTCTAGCTGGGAGGGGTGTTGAAACTAAACTTTTCGTTCAACCCGATAATACGGACTTCCGCTTTCAACCCGCCTCTAGCTGGGAGGGGTGTTGAAACTTGCATAAAGATAAAGCACGCATCTCACATACTCTTTCAACCCGCCTCTAGCTGGGAGGGGTGTTGAAACTTTGTAACATCCGTTTGCGTCGTTTAGCTTTATCTCCTTTCAACCCGCCTCTAGCTGGGAGGGGTGTTGAAACTTAGAGCCAAAGTAGCGGACAACTTCAAACTTGACTTTCAACCCGCCTCTAGCTGGGAGGGGTGTTGAAACAAGCCAGGAAGACCTGAACTTGGTAATGTACGGATTCTTTCAACCCGCCTCTAGCTGGGAGGGGTGTTGAAACTCTCCGCTTCAAACCCTTGATTTACCAATAGTTATGAAGGCATTTTTGTCACGTCTCCCAAAATCGCCCGTCAGTTAACACTTAAAAAGTAAATCAACTGACACCTTAAAGGCTATAAACCTCATTAAACAAGCGATTTAAAGTTTTGGCAGCAACCCCAGGAAAATTGACCCCGCTTTGCCTTGCCAAAAAATAATTAAGGTGGGTTCCTCCTTGGTCGGAGGTGATTCAGTAGCCACCACTGCGGTAAACCCGCACCTCTATTACTGGGGGCGCACCTTATTCCTGTCCGCAAGGGACAGCAGCATCAAGGTGGGCAGCTACTAGGGTCAGAAAGCAAGACTGTTTAACAGCAGTCAAACTAACCCAAATTTACACAACACAGAGGCTTGTAACAAGCATGAACTGCGGCGCTGTTGAATATTCTTATTCTATTGTCAAGGTTCGGTGTTTTGTCAATCAGTTTATTTTGCGGGAATGGTAAGCAGCGATCGCTAATTCTTTCGCTTTCTCTTGTGGACTACCTCGAATTGGCTGTTTTGACTCCTCTATAACAATTCCAGCTTTAACAGCTGACGAGCGAATGTTTGCCATCAATCTGCCGTAGCTCCACTGATGGACGCTAACTCGGTATTGTTTAGCATACTGTTTTTGAACTTCTATTAAGTCTGATTTTTGTTCAGCTTTGGCTTGAACCTCACTTTGAACTTGTTCTCGCATATTGTCCAAGTTACGTAGAACAATACTTCCAGCAGAGTATGTTTGGGCGATCGCCACAATCTCTTTAGCTAGTAATCTGTCTACATACTGCCCTAATTCTGATTCTCCCATTTGATTTGGTGCAGCCAGCGTTTGAGCTATTTGGCGTTGGTGGGATAGCGAATGTTTCTGTTGTCGCTGTTGGTTTAGTAATTTGTAATTCTCGCCCAGTAGTTGTTTAATATTGCGGTAGGTAATAACTTTACTTGTAGAGCCATCAACTACTGCTACTGTTGCAGGCTTCTCTAAACCAAGGCTAACTGCAACAAGAATATGAGATTGACCTTGATTTGACACTCCCCTGGCTAAAGCCGAGGGGATTCTGTAATCTACGTCAGAATTTGCTCTAGCAGGCTTGCGCCAACTAGCGTAGAGATTCCAACTCCTACAGCGTTTGTTCGGGATTGCCCATCCCTACCTTGTCTTGCAAGATTTAGAATATTTATCGCAGCGTTAACGTCTCTATGCAAGCTACGTCCACAGCTACAATTATGGGTACGGGTTGATAGAGACTTTTTAACAATTACACCGCAGCTACTACACTTTTGAGACGTGTAATGTGGTGGTACGGCTACAGCTAATTTATCAAACTTAACTGCAAAATATTCTAACCATTGCCTAAACAAATACCAACTAGCATCGCTAATTGACTTTGCTAAACAATGATTTTTAACCATATTTGAAACTCTTAAATCTTCATAGGCTACTAAGTCGTTAGACTTGACTACGCAACGTGCAATTCTCTTTGCATGTTCTATACGTTGCCTACTTACTCTTAAGTGTTTTTTGGCATAGACTTTTCTTGCTTTGCGTCTACCCAATGAACCTTTGACTTTTTTGTAAATACGTCTTTGAGATTGCTTAATTGATGTTTCTGCTTTTCTCAAAAACTTTGGGTTAGGGCGGCACGTTTTGGGGGGAAGCTTCCCCCCAAAAGCTGCCTTTTCATGATGCCCATTGCTGTCAGAATAGAATGACTCTATACCAACATCTAAACCTATTTCTGCACCTATTTTAGGTTGAATATCGCTCAACACAATGCCGATGCAGAATTGAGCATAATACCCGTCAGCGCGACGGATTAAACGTATTCGCTTAATATCTTTAGTGTCGTAGGCTTGAATATTCCATTTACCTAAAAGTCTTAATTCACCAATACCTTTTTTATCGGTAAAAGTGATGCGTCTTTTAGTTGGGTGAAGCTTCCAACCTGATGTTTTATATTCAGTAGAGCGGCAATCTTTTTGAAACCTGGGATATCCTTTTTTACCCGAGTTTTTAGACTTGCAATTATCGTAAAAGCGAGATATAGCAAACCATCCACGCTCTGCGGCTGATTGTACAGCCATAGAGTTTAGTTCGGCAACACTCATGAATTCTTTGCGTAGTTGAGTGGAATACTTGTTAAGGGCAAACTTATCTACTTTCAGTTCTTTGTCAGCATCCATCCAATATCTTATCGCTTTATTGCGGATGAATTGGGTGGTGCGGATAGCATCATCAATAGCTGCATATTGAGCTTTTTTGCCTTTAACCTTGTATTCTAGAACCAGCATTTTTTTAACCTTGCTGCCAAACTTATTTGTATTCGACCTCATACAAATATACAATAGCTATATACAGAATAACAAATATTATTGTAAAGTTATGGCTAAGTTTTCTCCCGATGAGTACCGACATGAGGGTAATGCTGTTTCGCTTCTAAACTATCATTTCGTATTTATTCCTAAGCGACGCAAAAAAGTTTTAGTAGGGGCTATTGCAGAGAAACTACAGGAGGTTATTTTTGAGGTTTGTGTTGAGAATAGGTGGAAAATTATTGCGCTGGAAATTATGCCAGACCACGTTCACATGTTTGTAAATGCTAAACCTAGTGATGACCCAAGTAAAATTATTCGGTTAATTAAAGGTCGAGCATCGCATGTGCTGAGAAAAGAATTTCCAGAGTTGATGAAGCTACCAACTCTTTGGACACCCAGCTATTTCGTAAGCACAGCAGGCAATATTTGCACAGAAACGGTGAAGCGATATATAGAACAACAAAAAGCCTGAAGGCAGGATAAATCCTGCTACCAGCCTTCATCCCTTGGCTAAAGCACAGATGTGGCACTATAACGTGCCACATCCTCAAGGGTTTTCGGCATTTTCCTTATAAGGGCTTGCTGGGACGGGGAAAGGGGTTATTAATTCTGGCTAGAGATGAGTTTTTCCGTTTTATGTGAGCTTGTTGTTGATCGTTGAGTTCACCTTTGGCTTTTGTCTGGGTGATAGTTTTAGCAATTTCTTCTGCTTTCTCTTCTCTGACAAGATTTGTTCCCTCAGCCGTCCACAGGCGAGTATCTACAGAACAGTAAAGGGTTAAGTGGTTAACTTTCCACTCTTCGCCTTTACCTTCCCCTTCTTGCCAAGCAATACGCCCACTACGGAGAGTGAATAGGCTGCTAGAGAGTTGGTTTTTGCTGTTCCGCTTGATTTGCTGATCTTCTAAAAAGCGTTGAAACCAGTGGAGTTGGCGAGAATTACAATACACTTGAAAAGTATGCTCACCTAGTCCGTTAAATTTTACACAGATACGTCCACGCTCGTTCTTAAACCAAGTCATGTCTTCGTTGGTTTCATAAGCTACTGGGAAAGGTAGTTTACTAGATTTTTTTAAAAGGCTGTCTTGCCAAGATTTCGCCTCCGTTTCATTTTCAGGAACATTATCAGTGGCAAGCAAAAGAGTTTCTAGCCACTTGGCATCGTTTAAATCTCGACCTTTAGGGATTCGTGCCTCTAGTTGTTCTCTCAGACGTTCAATTTGAATCTCAAGTTGACGACGGCGTTTAGCAAACTTTTGAGTGTCTTCCTCTTTATCATTGATTTTGCAACCATTCTTGAGAAGATAGCTAATTGCACAATGAGTCAAAATATCTTCTGTGTCGCGGTAAGCCTCAAACAAAGTTTTAGAGATACTGCGATCACTATCTGAGGCTTTTGATTTTTTAGTCTTTTTACGTTTCTTTCCTGTCGCTGGTTGTGCTTCAACTGTATCAGACTGGGGGGTAAGTTCAGCCAGTATTTCAGCAGCTTTGCTACGAAGGCTGTCTAGGGTCACACCACTAGCTTCTACTAATTCAGTATCGCTTTTAAGCATTTCCCACCAACGAATTTTGCCTTCTAGTTGGGACTGCGATCGCTTTATCAATGCCAACCAAGATTTGTAGATGTAATTCACTGTGGCGATCGCACTTGTGTAAAACCGCGCTGGTTGACCGATGAAGCGAGGGTCTGTTTTCAAAGGTTGGCACAATTCTTTGACAATACCAGTCGGGTGTTTGCTTTTTTGTCGCCAAGTTTCAAACTCTGGGTGTTGAGCCACCTTTAGCAACAGTTCGTTAATCAGTGGCGTGTTTTTTTCTGCCATTAGCTTCCATAGCTGTTGGCGGGTAGATTCACTTGCTACTAAACGACACTGAATAGTAATCTGGCTCATACGTTTACTAACACATATGTCTAATAATACCATATTTGTTTAAAGAACTGCTATGCCTACAATGATTTCATGCAAGAAACGTTTTTTACGAGTAAACAAGCGGCTGAAATCACAGGCTGCACCCTGCGTCAACTCCAGTACTGGCGTGAAAAGGGTGTGGTTGTTCCTGTTATTGGTGAGACGGGAACAGGACGTAGTATTTATTACTCAAAGCCAAATTTAATGGAACTGGCAGCAATGTTATATTTTTTGTCGATGGGATTGAGTTTTGATATTGCCAGTACTACGCTGAAAACCCTCAGAGACAAGGAACCGGAGTTATTTGAATCAGGTATTGGTAGTCGGTGGATGCTTCTTTGGGAGGGGCATAAGCCATCGCTAAATCTTGTAGTGTATGACCGAGAACAGGCGATCGCATCTTTAGATGAAGGTAAACCTGTGATTCCGGTGTGGCTAGACGTGATTTATCAGCAGTTGATGAATAGGTTGGCAGGTTAATCTGACATAATTTTGAGAGACTGCGGTATCAAACTATAAAAATTCACGTTTCTAATGAGTACTAATAATCAAGCTCGAAAGATTCTGCTGTTATCAGCAAATCCTAAAGATACCAGCCGACTTCGCTTGGGTGAGGAGATGCGCGAGATTAAAGAGGGATTAAAACGAGCAAAGAAGCGTGATGATTATTCAATAGATACAGCAGAAGCAGTACGATACAGGGATATACATAGAGCTATTCTGGAATACGAACCACACATAATTCACTTTTCTGGGCATGGATCTGGAGAAGAAGGCTTGGTATTTGAAGATGAAACGGGTCAAACCAAGTTAGTTGATGCAGAGGCTTTAGCGGGATTGTTTCAACTGTTCGCTAACCAAGTAGAGTGTGTTGTTCTCAATGCGTGCTACTCAAAGTATCAGGCAGAAGAAATAGCCAGACACATTAATTATGTGGTGGGTATGAGTCAGGCAATTGTAGATAAAGCAGCAGTTGAGTTTGCTGTGGGTTTTTATGATGCACTGGGAGCAGGTCAAGATTATGAATTTGCCTATAAACTAGGTTGTAGCGTGATTCGCGTAGCAGGGATACCGCAGAATTTAATACCCCAACTCATCACCAAAAAAAATTTACTCTCCCAGCTTGCCTCAGAGAAATCATCTGCAAGCTTTGACTTAGAACCACGAGCAACAAACATATATATTGAACGCCCACCGATTGAAGAAAAATGCTATAAAGCTATTTTGCAACCTGGTGCGCTGATTCGTATCAAAGCTCCGCAAAAAATGGGTAAAACATTACTGTTAGAGAAACTACTCGACTATGCTAGACAGCAGGGTTATCAAACAGCCAAATTAGATTTGAAGCTAGCTGATAGTTCTGCCCTAGCAGATTTGAAGACTTTCTTACAGTGGTTGTGCGGCAATGTTTCTGAGAGTCTAGAATTGGAAGCTAAGTTGGATGACTACTGGCAAGATAGTATGGGGCTGAATACAAGCTGTACTCGTTACTTTCAAAAATATTTATTATCAAATATTGATAGTCCGGTTGTTGTTGCCATAGATAACTTTGAGCGGCTGTTTAAATGTGAAAACATTTTTTCCGAATTTTGCTTACTGCTGCGGAGTTGGTATGAAACTGCTAAACAAGGGGACAGAATGGGTAAAGTTTGGAAAAAAATTAGGTTAGTGGTGGTTAATTCTACTGAAACTTATCCTACCTTAGACACGAATCGCTCACCGTTTAATGTTGGATTAGCCATTGAATTACCTGAATTTAATCAGAAGCAGGTAGAAGAAATGGTGAACCAGTATGAATTAGATGGACAATTAGGAGAACAAGGTTTAAATCAACTAATGGGATTGCTAGGAGGACATCCTTATTTGGTGCAAGAGACGTTGGAGAATCTCAAAAGTCAAAAAACTTCCCTAGAAGAACTTTTGGCACTTGCTCCAACGGAAGAAGGAGTTTTTAGCCACCATCTGCGAGAACAACTGGAATGTTTACAAGATGATTTTCAGCTAGAAGAAGCTTATAAAAAAGTGGTAACGGCAAATGAACCTGTGCAACTTAATCCTAAAATTACATTTAAGCTGCACAGTCTGGGGTTAACCAAAATTATTCGCAATGATTGCGTTCCTAGTTGTGATTTATACCGTCAGTACTTCTTGGCACGTTTGGGGTAAGATATGGTTGAGGAACTAAAGACCGAATATTACTTTTCCGGTACCTTGCCTGAATATGTCAGCACATATGTGACACGGGAAGCTGATAACGAATTGTTAGACGCACTTCAAAAAGGAAAGTTTTGTTATGTGCTGAATTCTAGGCAAAGTGGGAAGTCCAGCTTGCGACTTAGAACAATGAACCGACTTTCGTCAGCTGGTGTGGAATGTGCGTCTATTGATTTATCTGCTATCGATATTCAAAGTGCTACACAAGAAAAATGGTATGCGGATTTAATTGTGAAGCTAATCGACAGCTTTGACTTGGATGTAGATTTTCAACAGTGGTGGGAGAAGAACCAATTAAATTCATCTTTGCTGCGATTTAGTCATTTTCTGGAAAAGAAGCTACTGGTTGAAGTTAGAGAAAATATTGTTATTTTCATTGACGAAATTGATAGTGTTTTAAGTCTAAAATTTATTACTGATGATTTCTTTGCTTTTATCCGTTCTTGTTATAATCAGCGCGTTGATAATCCCGAATATAATCGCCTCACTTTTTGTTTATTAGGAGTTGCATCACCAAGCAATTTAATAGAAGATAAACAACGTACCCCATTTAATATTGGTAAAGCTATCTCTCTAAAAGGTTTTCAACTGCATGAGGTTGAGCCATTACAAAGAGGTTTGGAGGGTAAATTTAGTAACCCTCAAGCGGTAATGCAGGAAATTTTAGAATGGACAGGAGGACAACCGTTTTTGACACAAAAGTTGTGCCAATTTATGGTTGAGGAATCTCAGAAAGAAAACCCTAGTTCCGTTGAGCAGGTAGTGAAGTCCCGCATCATTGAAAATTGGGAATCTCAAGACGAACCTGAGCATCTGAGGACGATTCGTGACAGAATTTTGAGGGATGAGCAAAGGGCTGGATATTTGCTGGAATTATATCATAAAGTTCGACTTAGGGAAGGAGAATCTGAAATTTCAGCCGATGATACTATTGAACAAAGTGAATTACTGCTTTCAGGGTTAGTTGTCAGACAGCAGGGAAAGCTAAGAGTTTACAATCCTATTTATAAAGAAGTTTTTGGCTCCTATTGGATTGAAACACAATTAAAGAATCTGCGTCCCTATTCCGAAGCTTTTCAAGCTTGGATTGCTTCTGGATATAATGATGAATCTCGACTTGTACGCGGAAAAGCTTTACAAGATGCTGAAGAATGGGCAAAAAATAAAAGTTTAAGTTATCAAGATAGACAGTTTTTAGCAGCTAGTAGACAAAAGGAAATAGAAGTAGAAATTGCTATCTCTAAAAAAGAAGCTGAATTGGAAAAAGAGAGAAAGGATAAAGAAGCAGTAAAACAAAGGACTCAGTTACTTACTCAAGCTAATCAGAAAAGTCAACGGCTTATTCGTAACGGAATCATTGTTATAATTTCAGCTTTATCATTTGCAGTATTTTCAGCAACGAGGGCATATTATTTTGAACAGGAGGCAAGCCGTTTTAAAAAGGAGATTGAAGAAGGTAAAGAATCTCTTAAACTTGGGCGAGAACTAGTAAACATTAATGAATCAGACCAAACACCAAAAGAGAATAGAGATAAATTAGATGAACATGAAGAAGGGATTTCACAAGAGAGTGAATCGTTAATAAGGTTAGACAATAATCTAAAACTAGCTTTATTGAATATGGCATTAGCTGTTGCTTATCAGGAAAAAGATTTTAGAAAAGCACAGATGGCTTTAGAAAAAGTAGAGGATTATCTAAAAAAAAGTACAAAAACAACAGATATTTGGAGCGAGGAATTACAAATTCGTATTCTTGTCAAAAAAATTAGAGGAAATTTGTTTCAACAGAAAGATAAGAATGAAGAGAAAAAATATTATGAACAAGCATTCAATCTTATAAAAGTAAATAAATTTAATATATTTGATAATAAAAACAAGGTACAGATTATTACAAAGGAAGGTGTAGAAGCAATTCATATAAACCTTATATCTTTACTCTCAATTGGTGATAGCGATGTAAATCTCAAAAAAGAGGTTAAAAAATCTTTAGAATAACACCATAATAATGCAACAAAATACTATTACAGTGAACTAGATAACCAACTGAAAAAAGAGAGGTGGGAGAAAGCAGACAGAATAACAACTAAGCTTATGCTCCACATTGTTGGGGTAAAGGAGAAATCTAAACTTAACAGGATATCTATTAAAAAGTTCCAAGATTTCTGTCCATACCTTCAAAAAATTGACAATCTTTGGGTAGAACGCTCTAAAGGACGTTATGGTTTTAGTGTGCAAAAGCGATGGTATGAGAAATTTGGAAAACAGTTAAGTGATAGCGAAATCACAACAGCCTTGGAAAAAGGAGAGCAAGTCAAAAAACACGCAACCCCTAAGGGGGATTTGCTCTCAGCATTTATTCCTCCCGCTATTGCAGGTGAGCCAACAGAATACCCATCTTTAGGATTTAGATTTGAAAAGCGTGATATTCTATACGTCTGCCCATTTGAGACAGATTTAGTTTACGATGCTTCTATATTCGATCCACCATCAAATGTTCGTATCTCGCCAGATGGAAATGGAAGAGTGAAATGCCAAATTGATTCTCAGCAAACAATACGAGTTAGCACAGAACCTAAAGATGATTGGTACTATACAAGTGCTTGTGGTGGAGGCTGGATTCATAGAAGCCAAGTTCAAATTATCCATTAGCTAAAGAGTTTAAGAAGGTGTGATCACTTTTATGTTAAGTGACAAAAAATTAGACCCCTCATTAGGCTTAAGAAAAGAGCGATCGCACCAATACTACATATTTTGCCTCGCTTGGATCTCATAGATAAGAATCATCAATCTCTGAAAGATGCCTGACTACCGCTACTTGCAAAGTTTCTTTTGATACATATGCAATTGCTTTGCTTAAAGTGTAGCTATACTGAGATGAATGCGATTTAAGAGTCGTCTGTGACGCTTAAATATTGGGTAAGTGTAGAGATCAGTAATGAAACCAGAAGCACAAGCAAGGCAAAAAATTGACCAATTCCTTACCAACGCAGGTTGGATTGTTCAAGACTACAAGCAGATTAACTTGGGTGCTTCTTTGGGAATTGCCGTGCGGGAATATCCCCTGAAATCTGGTTTTGCTGATTACCTGCTATTCATCAATCGCAAAGCTGTTGGAGTCATCGAAGCGAAACCTGCTGGATTTGCCCTAAGCGGTGTTGAAATACAATCCGACAAATATTCGTTTAACTTGCCCAAAACTCTCCCCTGTCACCAGAAACCCTTACCCTTCAACTACGAAAGCACTGGTACAGAAACATTTTTTCGAGACTCCCGTGACCCCAATTATCGCTCAAGGCGGGTGTTTACTTTCCACAAACCGGAAACACTACACCAATGGCTAGGCAAGTCTGACACCCTCAGAGGACTTTTGCAACTGTTAACGACAATTGAAACAGAAGATTTACGAGATTGTCAAAAAGAAGCGATCGCTGGTTTATTTAATTCTCTCAAAGAAAATCGTCCGAGAGCGTTGATTCAGATGGCAACGGGTGTAGGCAAAACTTACACCGCTGTGAGTTTCATTTACTGGCTGATTAAGTTAGCTGGAGCGAAACGGGTTTTATTTTTGGTGGATCGGAAGAATTTGGGGCAGCAAACCCAGAAGGAGTTTCAGCAGTATCTTACCCCTGATGATGGGCGCAAGTTCACCGAACTCTATAACGTGCAGTTATTAACTTCTAACACCATCGATCCAGTAAATAAGGTGTGTATCACGACGATTCAGCGTCTTTATTCGATGTTGCGGGGAGAAGCTGAATTTGAGGCGGAAACTGAGGAAGCATCACAGTTCGATGGGGAAGAAGAAAACCAACAACCCAAGGATGTGGTTTATAACCCGAAAATTCCCATTGAAACTTTTGATTTCATTATCACCGATGAATGTCACCGCTCGATTTACAATGTGTGGCGACAAGTTTTGGAATATTTTGATGCTTTCATTATCGGATTGACGGCAACCCCTTCTCTGCAAACCTTTGGCTTTTTTGATCAAAATTTGGTGATGGAGTATCCCCACGAACGGGCTGTAGCGGATGGGGTGAATGTGGGGTATGAGGTTTATCGCATACGCACCCAGATTACAGAACAGGGTAGCAATATCCAATCAGGATTTTATATTGATAGACGCGATCGCCAAACTCGTGCGATACGTTGGCAGCAGTTGGATGAAGATTTAAACTATGTGGGGAGAGAGTTGGATCGTTCTGTCGTCGCAATTGACCAAATTCGCACGGTGATTCGCACCTTGAAACAGCGATTATTTACTGAGATATTCCCAGGTAGAAGCGAAGTTCCCAAAACCCTGATTTTTGCCAAAGATGACTCCCACGCTGAAGATATTGTGCGAATTGTCCGCCAAGAATTTGGCAAGGGGAATGAGTTTTGTAAAAAAATTACCTATCGCACCACTGGGGAGAAGACAGAAGATTTAATCGCTAGTTTCCGCAACTCCTATAACCCCCGCATTGCTGTCACCGTCGATATGATTTCCACGGGGACGGATATCAAACCTCTAGAATGTCTGGTTTTTATGCGGGATGTGAAATCGCGGATTTATTTTGAGCAGATGAAAGGACGGGGAACCCGCACAATTAATCCCACAGATTTTCAGGGAGTCACACCGGATGCTGAAGTTAAGGAACAATTCGTGATTGTGGATGCGGTGGGGGTGTGCGAGTCGGATAAAACAGATTCTCGTCCTTTGGAGCGTAAACGTAGCGTCCCTTTTGATAAATTAGTGCAAGCAGTGGCATTGGATCAGCGAGATGAAGACACGCTGATGTCGTTAGCGGGACGCTTGGCAAGGTTAGAGAAGCAACTAAATCAAGAGGAACGCAGAGAATTAAAAACCGCTGCTGGGGGCAAGTCTATTCAAGATATTACCAGAGAGTTACTCGATGCTGTCGATCCA
Organism: Tolypothrix sp. VBCCA 56010; assembly: GCF_050875635.1. Classification (NCBI taxonomy): domain Bacteria; kingdom Bacillati; phylum Cyanobacteriota; class Cyanophyceae; order Nostocales; family Tolypothrichaceae; genus Tolypothrix; species Tolypothrix sp. VBCCA 56010. The sequence continues at coordinate 7,392 of NZ_JBPAOH010000154.1, read as the reverse complement.
GACAGGCAAATTGAACAGGCGATCGCACAGTTTCAAACCCCAACACCCACGGAAACACAACAGCAGCAAGCGGCAGAGGTATTAATAACCCTTGCTTGTCAACCGTTTGATAATCCCCAGTTTCGTAACTTGCTCAAAGACATTAAAAGTAATAATGAGCAGATTATTGATACTGTCAGTCAGGATGTGGTGTTAGAGGCGGGATTTGATACCACAGCCAGGGATAAGGCAATGGGGACGGTGGAGACTTTTCGCCAGTGTCTTGAGGCGAAAAAAGATGAAATTACCGCTCTGCAAATCCTTTATAATCAGCCCTACGGACAGCGACGGTTAACCTACGAGCAGATTAAGCAGTTAGCGAATGCCTTAGAACGTCCACCGTGCAACCTGACACCAGAAAAGGTGTGGCAAGCTTACGCGCAGTTGCAAGCGGATAAGGTGAGGGGTGCAGGGGTGCAAAAGCTGTTGACAGATATCATTTCTCTGGTACGCTTTGCGATGGGGGAAACGGAGACGTTAGAACCTTTCTCGGTGACGGTAGAGGAGAAGTTTCAGCTGTGGTTAGCAGGAAAAGAGTTTACCTTACAGCAGGTGGGGTGGTTGGAAAAGATTAAGGAGCATATTGCCACCAGTTTGAGGATTGAGCCAGAGGATTTACAGGAAATGCCACAGGAGGCGTTTCAGGGTTATCAGTTGTTTGGAAATGATTTAATGGATATTTTGGATGAGTTGAATGAGGCGTTAGCTGCGTAATGGGTGAGGATTTGTATGAGTTGCCCAAGGGGTGGGTGTGGGTAACTTTAGATTCAATTTCGCTGAAAATTACTGATGGTGAGCATATTCGTCCAAAAGTAACTAATGATGGAATATTTTTTCTATCAGCTAAAGATGTTAGAGATAACGGAGTAGTTTTTGATAATACTCTTTTTATCAGCGAAGATGATGCTAAAAAATTTAGGCAGCGATGTGACCCTGAAGCAGGAGATATTCTTGTAGTTAGTCGAGGAGCAACTGTAGGTAGAAGTTGTATAGTTAATATCAAAAAAATATTTTGTTTATTGGGTAGTGTCATCTTAATTAAGATATTTAAGCAAATTTCAAATAATTTTATATCCTATTTGTTAAAGTCTCTTACCATTCAAGAAGAACTAATTAGTATATCTGGTGCAACGGCACAGCAAGCTATCTATTTAAGAGATATTAAAAAAGTAGTTATTCCCCTTCCTCCACTTCCTGAACAACATTGCATCGTCGCCAAAATTGAGGAACTATTCACCCAACTTGATGCAGGGGTAGAGTTACTCAAAAAAGTAAAAGCCAAATTAAAACGCTACCGTCAAGCGGTGCTAAAAGCCGCAGTCGAAGGAAATTTAACTAAAGAATGGCGGGAAGCGAATCAAGGAGAATTAGAACCCGGCTCAGTGTTACTTGAACGCATCCTCAAGCAGCGACGGGAGAAGTGGGAAGCCGAACAACTGGCGAAGATGAAAGCACAGGGTAAAATTCCCAAGGATGACAGTTGGAAGCTGAAATATAAAGAACCCGTTGCACCAGATACCTCTGATTTACCTGAATTACCTCATGGTTGGTGTTGGGTAAATTATGACCAAATAGGTGAATGGTTTGGTGGTGGTACACCCAGAACAACAGTTTCTGAATATTGGGAAGGTGGGACAATTCCCTGGGTATCTTCCAAAGATATGAAAAGTTTTAAAATTTCCAGATCAGAAGACACAATTACACAACTTGGATTAGCAAATTCTACAGCTAATTTGATATTAGTAAAGCACCTGTTACATACTTGCGAGTTTGAGACTCAGGCGTTGAATCTTGGTATAAAATTACAAGGGCTTTAATATAATGGGGAAGTTGACCAGCCCGTGGTATGGCAAAACCCAGTAAACCACCAAGCGAAGTGAAGATAATCGGGATAATGGATGCGAAAAGACTAGTAACTGCTGGTAAAGCCAGTCCGGTGAGTGCAAACATTCTTCTTTCTAATTCCTGAATACTAACGTTTAAGGATGTACACTCGAATTCTGGTCATTGTTTACCAAATCCGGTACTACACTATTTAGTATTCCCAGAGTCATATCAGTTTATAACAAAGTTAATTTATTAAATGTCTAACCAATCTTCTGCCATAGTCCAAAAACTCTGGAATTACTGCAACGTCCTCCGCGATGATGGCGTTAGCTACAACGACTATGTAGAACAACTCACATATTTAGTATTCTTAAAAATGGTGGACGAACAAGCCCAACTCCCTCCACCTGTGGGCAAACCTTCCAGCATTCCTAAAGAATACGACTGGCAAAGCTTACGTTTAAAAGATGGCGATGCTTTAGAAATTCAATATCGCCACACTTTAGAAAATCTGGGCAAAGAAAAAGGACTTTTGGGTGTTATCTTCCGCAAATCTCAAAAGAAAATACAAGACCCCGCTAAACTCAAACGACTGGTAGAACTCATTAACTCCGAAACTTGGATCGGGTTAGATATCGACGTTAAAGGCGAAATTTACGAAGGACTGCTGCAAAAGAACGCTGAAGATGTCAAAGGTGGTGCAGGACAATATTTTACCCCTAGGGCATTAATTCAAGCCATAGTCGAAGTCATGCAACCAAAACCCGGACAGCGCATCTGCGATCCGGCTTGCGGGACTGGTGGTTTTTTCTTAGTTGCTAGCGATCGCATCACTAAAAATTACAAATTAGATAAAGCCGAAAAACAATTCCTGAAAAATCAAACCTTCAAAGGCTTTGATGTCGCTGATGGCGTAGTGCGTCTCTGTGCGATGAATCTGTATTTACACGGCATAGCTGGTGATGAAAGTCCCGTCGAAGCCAAAGATAGCTTAATGGCAGATCCAGGCGATCGCTTTGAATTAGTATTGACTAATCCCCCCTTCGGTAAAAAAAGCAGCATCACCGTTTTCAACGACGATGGCAAAGCAGATAAAGAAAAGGTCGTTTATCGCCGTGATGACTTTTGGGCAACCACATCTAACAAACAGTTAAACTTCCTTCAGCACGTCAAAACCCTACTACAAATCAACGGTAAAGCTGCCGTTGTCGTCCCCGATAACGTACTCTTTGAAGGTGGTGCAGGCGAAACCATCCGCAAAAAATTACTGCACGAGTGCGACGTTCACACCCTGCTGCGACTGCCTACGGGAATTTTCTATGCTCAAGGTGTAAAAGCTAACGTCCTATTCTTTGACCGCAAACCCGCCAGCGCCGACCCTTGGACAAAGAAACTCTGGATTTACGACTTTAGAACCAACCAACATTTTACCCTGAAAACGAATACCCTCCGCTACGAAAATTTGCAAGACTTTATCCAATGCTTCAAAGCCGAAAATCGTGAGGAACGCCAAGAAACAGAAAGGTTCCGCGCTTTTACCTATGAAGAACTGATGCAGCGCGATAAAGTCAGCCTAGATATTTTCTGGCTGAGGGATGAAAGTTTGGAAGATTCGGATAATCTTCCAGCACCGGATGTTTTAGCGTTAGAAATTGCTGAAGATTTAGAAGCAGCATTAGAACTGTTCCAAAGTATAACTGAGAACTTGGAAGCGAAAGCTCTGACTGAATAGTACTGGCTGCGACTAAACAGCAATAACGTGTGTCATCAATAACAAACAAACTTCTCATGCTTAGGCATCTTTGCTAACTTGAGAAAATATTTTTAGTAATGTCCATTCACCTAAAAAGACTAAATTTCAAATTTTTCTCTTCAATTCAAATATTTCAACTATAAATTCAGCTGATTGCAAACCTCAAAACTTTATAGTATCCGTTAGCATTAATTTATATTTGATACAGAGTTGAATCACCGCCTCCTGTAAAAAAGATTTAGTTTAGCTGCTATCGCGTATCATTTGTGACTAGTTTTTGACCACTTTCTGTGTAGTAATTATAGGTAATATGAAAGGTCTGAGCTTCATTGAACTTTGGGAAAAACTATTAGATAATGATGAATCAGTTCTAATAGAGGCTAAACGTTCAACTGAAATTGGTAAAAGCATGATGGAAACAGTTTCAGCTTTTGCCAATGAACCAGGACGCGGTGGCGGCTATGTTTTACTCGGTATAGAAAGGTCAGATGACTCCTCTGATGATTACAAAATAACTGGAGTACCTAACACTGACAAAATTCAATCTGACCTTGCCAGTCAATGCTGTCAGATGTTTAACGTTACTATTCGTCCTCTTATTGAAGTTCATAGTGAGAACGGTAAAAATGTTGTAGTAGCTTTTATACCTGAAGCTCAACCTTACGAAAAGCCTGTTTATATTAAAAGTAAAGGACTTCCTAAAGGTGCTTTTCGACGCATTGGCCCAACAGACCAACAATGTACAGACGAAGATTTAGCACTTTTCTATCAATTACGCCATCACGGCACATACGATGAAACTCCTGTACCTGAGTCTAGCTTGGAAGATTTTGACCCACAAGTGATCGCCGAATACAGACGTATCAGAAGTAATGTCAATCCTAACGCTGCGGAATTAAACTTCACTGATAGTGATTTACTTTACTCAGTAGCAGGAACGACAAAACATCATGGACAACTTTGTGCAAGCATTGCTGGAATAATGCTGTTTGGCAAGTCGGCTACTTTGCGACGGTACTTTCCCATGAGTCGTATTGACTACATTATAGTTGAAGGACGGGAATGGGTTCCTGATATAAATAATCGATATCAAACAGTTGAAATCATTGAACCATTGTTACTTGCTATACCAAGAATAGTTACCCTAGTACTGAGTGATATTCCAAAAGCTTTTTCAATAGGAGATAACAGTCTTTACCGTCAAGAAGTGCCACTAATTCCACGGACTGTAATTCGTGAAGCAATAGTTAATGCCTTAATGCATCGTAACTATAAGACACGTCAGCCCGTACAGATAATAAGATTTTCCAATCGCCTTGAAATTCGTAACCCTGGTCATTCTCTCAAACCCTTTGACTCGCTTGGAGAACCAGGTTCCATTACCCGTAACGAAAAAATTGCTGCTGTTTTACATGACGTTGGAATTGCAGAGACAAAAGGTACAGGTATCCGCGTTATGTTTGATGAAATGTATAAAGCAAATCTGACAATACCACTTTTTGAATCAAGCGCTGAGAGAGATAGCTTTACTGTTAAGCTCTTGGTTCATCATCTTCTAAGCCAAGAAGATGTGCAGTGGCTAGCGCAATTTCAGCATTGTAACCTGAGCAACGATCACGCTAGAGCATTAATTGTTGCGCGAGAAGTTGGTGGAATAAGTAACTTTGTATATCGCTCTGTTAACCGTGTAGATCCTCTTACAGCTAGTCAACAACTAAGACACCTACGCGGTTTAGGGTTACTTGTACAAAAAGGAAAAAGTTCAGCTACTTACTACACCCTTAGTCCAGATATTCTTGGCGATGACTTATGTAGTGAGTTAGCTGCACAAGTTAGCTCTAATGTAGCGAGTAGCCCGATAGATAATGACTTATCTAGCGGGTTAGTGTCTCCAAATAGCTCTTATCTAGCGGGTAACTCTATAGATAACAAATTAAGTGAGAGTTATTTAGACCAAATGCCCGAAGAATTAAAACAAGCTGTTGAGAGCTTAGGGGAACGCGCTGAACCACAAGAAGTTAGTTCTGTAATTATTCAACTTTGCCAATGGCAAGACTTATCCTCGTCAGATATTGCCGCTATCCTTGGACGTAATCAAGTTTATCTGCGGAATAAGTATTTGAATCCCCTAATTACATCAGGCGAACTTGAATATGTTCGCCAGGGAAATCCAAGTGATCCTCATCAAGCTTACCGGGCTAATAAGAAAAGCAAATTGATGTAAATTTTTTCGTAGACACAATAAGCGATCGCCTCACTTGCCTTTTTCCTGAGTTGGCAGAATTGTTCCTTCATCCTGTGCTTTTTTAATCGCTCGTTTGACTATTAACACTGCCATTTGAGACAAAGACCGCTCTTCTGCATCAGCCAACAGTTGCAGGGCTTCTTTGTCTTCTTGTTCCATGTAAAGAGTTACAGTTACTTTCCCCATATCACCATCATAAGCTCTGTTGTGTGTTTTTGTATTAAACACACAAAATAACATAAAAGTACACTAAAAAACATAATATTTATGTATAATCACTTATAAGTCAAAAGCCAGCGCTCAACTTTCCTACGGCTGTCGCGCTGGCTTCTGGCTCCTCTCATCAAGGAGACATATTCCATGTTAAAACCTGTTAGCAACAAAACAGATGTTTGCCAGGGCTATCAACAAGCTTTAGATGACTTCGGCATCACAGAACTACTTGCAAAACTTAGCAACTACTCTGACGCTGACTTCGATAGCGCTTGGATACAACCCCAGCAGCAAGAACTAGAAAACTTAGCCGTCATTCTAATTTCCCAGTTGACTGACAGCATCAATGGTAAGCTGGTTGCTAACAACTAATGCTATCCGCCAAGGAAACCAAGATATACTCCCAAGCTTGAGAAAGCAGAAATTTCCACCCTTGTCTATTGACCTTCCAGCCAACTTTCCCGACGTAGCGAAGACACCCCGCTTTCTGTACGGTGACAAGCTGCGTTGGCGCTCATCTGAAAGTGACACCGACTGGGGTATTGTTATCGGCAGATTTTATAGCTTCGCTCCCCATCGCTGCTGCTGGACGTGGTGCTACCTGATTTGGTTGAGTTCATACAGTGCCAGTGCCGCTTGGACAGTTGCTGACACAGCCTGGGAAGAGGATTTAGAACCAATATGCGAGGAAACAGAATTATGAATCCTCGTCTTCTGACCCAGCGAGAGCAAGATTTGATACAACTGTACAGCCACTGCCAACTGGAAATGACACCCAAGAAATTTTATGGCAAATGGGATGTTAATCAAGAGGCGATCGCTCAAATTTGTTCTCGCTCACTTTCAACTGTCCGGCGTTGGTTCTCCAAAGGTCGCAATTACCGCCGTCCCATGCCCTGCGATTTACGCCATCTTGCCCTGATGGACTTCCTGCTAGAACATTTCGAGGAAATTCCAGAAGAATTTCTGAAGATACTCTGTTCTCTCAAAGGGCATAACTAGGAATCGAAAAGTCAACAAATTTCAATATCATCCTGATATTTTTTTACCAGCCACTCTCACAGTAGGGTGGCTTTAGTCTTGGAATGTTTAAGCAAGCTTTGTCTATTATTCAACTCCAATTCACCAGCTAAATCAGAGGTATTATCAGGAGGGATTTGTGACCTACGTTGAAAAGCTAAATCCTTGGTGTATAGTCCGCCATTTTCCTAGTAACCCAAGTTGCTAGTTATGCTTTAGAGGGTTCGCAGGCATAACATTAAAGCAATAAAATCCCCTCCAGAGTCAAAATCGGAGGGGTTTATGTTAAATGAAA
>NZ_JBPAOH010000153.1:0-19644 GCF_050875635.1 Tolypothrix sp. VBCCA 56010 | reverse complement strand
TCGTCTTGTCGCTTCAGAAAGGGGGGGGGAATCTCTTCCCCCCCCCACCACTTTGAAGTGCGCGATCGCATTCAGTAGTAAATTTGTATTCCATAACCCGCAACTTGGGTTAAATAGAGTCTGGATCAATATTTAATTCTCGCAGTTTTGCTGCCAAGCGTTCAACTTTTTGTTGAGCCAATTCTTTCTGCTGACGTTCTGACTGCGCTTCTTCTTGTGGTGTTGTAACCAGTTGTCCTTCAGAAGTGAAAAAGCGTAACTTTTCTTCATGCACTCCCAAATATAACCCTAGCTGTTTACTCCACAACCAGCCTAGGGGATTGGGTTGTAATGGTTGATATTCACCACCTACCAAAATAAATCCCGCAAATTCTAAATTATTTGGATCGAACCAAAAGTAATCTGGTGTGCGAAAAATATCTTGATAAATTTGTTTTTTTAAATTTTTATCAGTCGCCGCTGTTAAATCGGAAAGAAGCTCTACAATCACATTGGGATATTTGCCATCTTCTTGCCAGACAACCCAACTTTTGCGTGCAGCGCGGTAGCTTCCCAGCACTACAAAAAAATCTGGTCCCTTGAAGTCTTCTGATTTGGGCTGGCGTGAACTATAGTAGACCGTGAGATTACCCGATGCATAGAAATCGTTGCGGTTTTGCCACAACCACTCAATACACTGGATTAGCAGCATCATTTGCTGGCGATGTAAGTCAGATTCCAAAGGCGGTTCTTGACTATATAAATCCCCTGGAGGAAATATAACATTTTCTGGCGTTTCTAAATCTTTGGCGACAGACATGGCGACTAGTCTCTAACTGGTATAAGTTTAGCGTAGTTGTGAGGCGGAATTGCTGTTGGTGGAGTGCGATCGCTATTCATGCAGAAGCGTTGCACAAGTGTAATTGGTTACTAATATAGCTTCAAAGGCGCGATCGCACTTCATATCACTAAATATCTAACCCCACAACTGTAACTCTGGTAGATGTTCAACAGTGAAATAATATGTATCTCTTCGTTCCTACGGTGCAAGAGTTAACAGCCATTCCAAAATTCCCATTTTCCCAAGTTGAATTTGTGGGTTACTGCGAATCAGATTGATATTTTCGTGGTTGCATACTATCTGTATTTATTTAGTAATAAATCATACGTATTTAACTTTCATTGCACGTAAAAAAAAAGCTGCTATTGGCGCGGGAACCTTGCAGACGATAGATTTTAAGTTTTGTCAATTAATGTTCAGCGAACTTGAATAACTATGATTAATATGGTAATTAATAGTATCATAAAATGATACTATATAATGGGACTTAACAGTAAACACCAAAAAACGCTCAATGCTATTTTTGAGAACCCTGTCAAATCTAATATCTCTTGGAATGATGTTGAGACTATGCTAATTGCTCTTGGTGCAGAAGTATCAGAGGGTGCAGGGTCAAGAGTAAAAGTAGCTCTTAACGAAATAAGAGCGGTTTTTCACAGACCACATCCAGAGAAAGAAACAGATAAAGGTGCAATTAAATCGGTACGACGTTTTTTGACAGAAGCAGGAGTGACAAAAGATGAATTATAAAGGTTATGAAGCAGTTGTAGAATTTGATGAAGACGCAGAAATTTTTCATGGTGAAGTAATTAATCTTAGAGATGTGATAACTTTTCAAGGCGAGACTGTAAAAGAATTGAAACAAGCATTTCGTGATTCAGTGGATGTTTATTTGGATTTTTGTAAAGAACGTGGTGAGGAAGCTGAAAAACCATTTTCAGGTAAGTTTGTAGTCAGAATTAATCCGAGCTTGCATAAAGAAATTTCAATCAAAGCAAAGAAAGAGGGACAAAGTTTAAATTCTTGGATAGAAAAACGCTTGTGTGAAGCTTAAAAATTAATTTTTTATATTCAACATAAGAAAATATAATGTTGAATGAAAAACCCGCTATTATGGCGGGTTATATCGTTTTTGGTTATGATAAGTGTGATTCTACGTAACTATTTCTTGGCGTAGGCGTAGCCCGCCGCAGGCATCGCCTTTGCGAAAAACTTTTTAGTTTACTAAATATAGCTTCAAAGACGCCCTCACCATTCATATCACTAAATATCCAACCCAACAACTGTTAACTCAAGTGGATGCTCAACAGTGAACTGATAATATATCTCTCTTCGCTCTTCGGGTGCAAGAGTTAACAGCCATAACAAAATTCCCATTTCCCCAAGTTGAATTTGTGGGTTACTGCGAATCAGACGCACTTTAATTTGCTCGTTGCGGCTAACTGGTAATTGTTCGGTTAATTTTAAATTAGCTTCTGAGTTAAGTAAGTTAGTAATTATCAAGCGATAACTATAAGTAATCCGCCGCTGATTGCCAATTAATTTTTTGTCTAGCTGACGTTCAACTAACTCCCGTTCAATTTTCAAACCTTCGTCAATTCCTAAGTTAAGTTTGAATTCTTGCCCTGCTACAATATTATCTAATTGTGTTGTTCCCACAAAAATATTGTCGCGGAAAATATTCGCTTTTCCTGGTAACAAAGTTGCACCGGTAACGCTATTTTTCACATGAGCTTGCAAATAAGCAAAGCTTACCAAGCGCGGCATTGCTATATAATCAAAATTACAAGGATAATCGTCATGAAAAATTGTTGTTTTATGAGGTGAACCATCACTGGGAATGTTACCCCCACCAGTTAATTTAAAGGTAACTACGCTTCCTTGTTTTGATACTTCAGCAACAACAGTTTCAGCAGCAATTAAAGTTTCTTCTGTCTCGTCGGATTCATTGTAACTATCTTCAGCCGCACCCGCGATCGCCATCGGAGCCGCAGGTATGGACATAGGTCTTTGTCGTACTCGTCGTGTCGTCATTAATTGTGCTGCCGGACGTGGTACGTCTATATACCACGGTTGCAGTTTAGGCGGTAGTGTACCTAGTCCGGCTTTGGCGGTAGAACAAGTGATATCAACGTTTATCCAATCTTCGCCAGTGTTTTGGATGATTTCTGCCAGGTAGCCTATATGCACAGTATCGCTGGTACTGCTAACCCGCAAGTCATAAAGCGGATTCCAACTAGCGCTATTAACTAAGTAGGAAACCTCTAGCTCAAATTCTCCTGCACCGGCAGGCTCTATTGCCACAATTAAGCTAACACTCTCTTTAGGTAATGGTGTTTGGATTTTTTGTAAAGAAGCGTAAAGTACTTGTAGCTGCTTGTCTAATTCTTGTTGTTGGCTTTTGCATTCCCCGGAAGCGATCGCATATTCGCTATATTGGCTACCCAAAAAGTTGAGGAAATCCAATGTTTCGCTCAAACTGAGATTTTTTCGTGCCAAACTTTGTGCAAATGGATCTTCTGTCTTTTCGCGCAAACCGGCGATAAAACTAGATTGTAAGGCGAAAGCATCGACTTGCGCTTGGAGGTTACGCTTTTCGGCTTCTATTTGCTGAATTTGCCGATGAAGTTGTGCTACTCGTTCAGCCACGGGTTCGGTGGTGAAAATGCGATCGCTACTCACTCCCAACAACCGCACCGCTACTGAACCATTCCCGCTAACCCTGACAGACTCAGTTTCTATCATCGGTAATGCGGTAATTACTAATGAGCGTTCTTGTCCTGTCAAAGACACTATACCGCGTCGTGAGACTAAAGCCTTGTCAGCGTACACCGTCACAGCTTTAATCTGGGTGTCTACTATTTTCGTTTCATAGTCAGTTTCCGGGTTAACCACAGTCAGTTTTCCCCTTAATGTTTGTGTTGGTTAATTTTTAATGATTAACAGTCTAACCGTCAAGTTATTTGGCAATTTAGTCAATGGAATTGACAAGTGTGGAAAATGAAGTTAGGTGTAAGGGTTTTAAGTCCTCCTACACCCCAAACTACAATACCCCCATATTTTATAAGTTAATTACCTCCCTCAACACTGCTATAAACCGGAGAAATGCTGCTTTCTACCATCTTATTCGCTGCGTCTAATAGATACTCAAAGTAAGTACGAGCAACGATAGATAGCTGTTTGCCATTCGGATAGACCATGTACCAAGTTCGCTGAATGGGGAAGTGTTGTACATCCAAAATAGTTAATTCTGGTGTGTTTGGCATTAAGGTATGGCGAGATAAAATAGAAATACCTAAACCACCGGCGATCGCTTGCTTAATCGCCTCATTACTTCCCAATTCGAGCTTGACTTTCACCTTTATGTCATGTTCATCAAAAAGACTTTGCACAGCACGTCGCGTTCCCGAACCTGGTTCTCGCATAATAAAAGGTTCATTCGCAAGACGTTCTATAGGAATATTTTTTTCCTTAGCTAGCGGATGATTTGTTGGTGCTAAAACTACTAAAGGATTATCTAGAAATGGGTGGCAATTCACATCGAGATGTTCTGGCAGTTGACTTATAATATACAAGTCGTCCAAATTGTTAATCATCCTTTCTAAAATCCGTTCGTGATTAGTTACTTGCAAAGATATCTCTATGCCAGGATAAAGTTGGCAAAATGGACCCAACAAACGCGGGACAAAATATTTTGCTGTTGTAATTGCTGCTAAACGTAATTGTCCTTGTTTTAGCCCTTTTAAATTTGCAACTTTCATTTCAAATTGGGCTATTGTCTCAAAAATTTGGCGGCAAGTTGCAAATAATTCTCTTCCCGCTTCTGTTAGAAATAAGCGCTTACCTACTTGCTCAAATAATGGCAAACCGACCGATTTTGTCAGTTGTTTGATTTGCATTGAGACAGTCGGTTGAGTGAGAAAAAGTTCTTCTGCGGCGCGAGTAAAGCTACCATGCCGTGCCGCCGCCTCGAACACCTTTAACTGGTGCAGCGTCGCTTGGTTCAAGGGTAATTCTCCTGTAATAGCAATTTGTCGATATAAATTTAGTATCACGTAACACTCATAAATGATAGAGTGTCGCCCACATAAAAGTTATCAACGATAGTATATAGACTATTCTCTATTATTGCTATTAGAATATTTGGATTTTTTTATAGACTATTCTCTATTATTGCTATTGGAATATTTGTATTTTCTTTATGTAAGTTAGAAGTTATTATCAGAACAACAAGCAAAGCGTAAGATGCCTTTCAGCCAACGTTGCACACCTTAAAGGTATGTTTCGAGGGATAGAAACTTATGTTCTATTAACATCATCACCATAGGTGTGTACAACGTTTTTTTCAACTTGAGGCATTTATTATTGGTTGTTAATTGTTGGTTGTTAGTTGTTGATTGTTAGTTGTTGTTTGTTAGTTGTTGGTTGTTGTTTGTTAGTTGTTTGTTGTTGGTTGACGGTTAACAGTCAACAGTTATCCACTAACCACTAACCACCATCCACTATCTACTAACCACTAACCACCATCCACTATCTACTAACCACTATCCACCATCCACTATCTACTAACCACTATCCACCATCCACTATCCACTAACCACTAACCACTAACCACTATCCACCATCCACTATCTACTAACCACCATCCACTATCCACCATCTACTATCCACTAACCACTAACTCATAACTAATAACTACTCTTCCACAATTTTTACAGGGAGTTTAGCTAAATCCGGCAAGCCTACCATTTCTACTTCGGCAACTTGTTCCTTTTCCTTGATATTCACTGGCAATCTTAAAGGTTGACGTTCTTCTATCCAGCAACTTGCTACTGGCAAGGTTTGCTCTAATTCATCTAGTGGTCGAGGAATCACCATTACAGCGTTTAACTCACCAATCCGTTCTGCCTCAAACATCCCAGCTTCCACTGCCACGGCAACGTTTGCCACAGTGCCGCGAATAATCGCTGTACACAAACCCGCACCGATTTTTTCATATGCTGCCAACTGAACATCAGCGGCTTTCAACATGGCATCAGCAGCTCCCACCAATGCCGGAAATCCCCGCGTTTCTACCAAACCAATTGCTGTATTACTCAAGCGGCTGTAGCCGTCTCCAGTAAATTGACTCAGACGGCTAGCGATGGGAAGCACTATATCTAAATTGGGGAAAGGTCGCGCAATTACTAAGCTAGAAACTAGCTGACCAAATTGTTCAGCGGTTTGTACACCTGATTCTACGGCAAGACGTACATCAGCGATATTACCTCGAACGATCGCAGTACAGTGACCGCCACCGATTTTTTCATACCCTACTAAGTAGACTCCAGCCGATTTCAGCATCATATCTGCCGTTCCCACTATCGCTGGAAAGCTGAGGGTTGATACTAAACCCAACGCGGTATCTTGAAAATTATCTCGACGGGATTGGCTGGTGCTAGCACGTTGATTATATGTTTCCATGTGATTCCTAGATAATCGCGTATTCTGACAACTTACAATTAACACTTACTCAGAGCGATCGTCAGACTTCGGTTCACTTAATGATTGCCTATGTGGAAACAATGTGGTCAACAGCTTTTGTATACTCCCTTGCCCATAAATTTGTGTACCGAAAATGTTCGGGTCAGTGGAAGAGGTTTCTGAGTCCTGAGTGGTAAGTGCTGATTCCTGAGTGATAAGATGCTCTTCTTCATTTGACTCTATTTTCCCCGAATTTATCGGCGAAGGAATCTGACTTTGGGAATTATTTTTATCTTTCCCAGTCCCATTTTGAGACTCTACATTAACAGAAGCAGGTTCAGTTGTGGATGGTTCTAATTCTTTTGTGTCAATCTCAGTCGGCGAAGGTAAGGCAGCACGCACAGTGGTGTCTCCCAAAACTGAACCGGGTGCAACTACTTGCCCTGGCTCCACCGAACAGTTAAAAACTGTTGTTGCTGAACCAATGCAAGCATTTACCCCTATTCTACCTGCACCAACCATTAAAAAACCGGCTCCCAGGCTTACTCCTGCTTCTATTTCTATTATTCCTGTACTGACTTGAAGAATTGACCCCATGCCAATACAGACACCAGGACCGATGACGATTTTGCTGTTTGTAGCCGCTTGGAGTATGACCCCTGGTGCAATTACCGCACTCGGATGAACAATCACCTCGCCACTAATATGAGAATCAAAGTTGGTACCAAGGCGCAGTGGCGGCACAGACATAACAGTTGTAACCTTTGAAGCCGGAGAAAGTGAGTGGAGTGGGGGAGTGGGGGAGTGGGGAGAGGGGGGGATGGGGAGACAAGGAGATGGGGAGACAAGGAGAGAAAGAATTGTCCCCTTGTCCCCTTGTCCCCCTGTCCCCTTGTCCCCTTGTCCTCCTTGTCCTCCTTGTCCTCCACGCCCGTCGTCCTTGTCTGTTTTACTACGGGCGTTGAATTATTGTTTCTAATACCCGACGTTTGTCTTTGGGGTTAATGCCAATTAAGCGTACATATTCCCCTTGGTATTCTCTAAGGTATCCTTCTAAAGCGGCGATCGCTTCTCTTTCAGAATTACCCGGAATTTGACCACCGCTTGTCCAAGAACCGGTGCGGAATCGGCGCTGGTCTACGTGTTCGACGCTGATTTTGCTACCTTGATTTCTCAACTGCCGCAGTTGGTCTATTACTTCTGAGCTTAACCGGGTGCTGGTCGCTGTATTTGACGTTTTAGAAGTGCTAAAACTACTTGCCTCCATCTGGTTATCGCTACGGCTAGGCTGTGCTGCACTGTCATCCGGTCTTTGGATAATGCTTTCTAAAACTCGTTTTTTCGCTTTTGGTTCTATGCCAATTAAGCGCACATATTCCCCTTGGTATTCTCTAAGGTATCCTTCCAAAGCGGCGATCGCTTCTCTTTCAGAATTACCCGGAATTTGACCGCAGCTAGACCAAGAACCTGTACGGAATCGGCGCTTGTCTACATGTTCGGCGCTGATTTTGCTACCTTGATTGATTAGTTGCCGCAGTTGGTCTATTACCTCTGAGCTTAACCGAGTGCTTGCCTTAGTCGAAGTCCTGTCCGAAGAGCTACTTGCGACAAACTTATTACTGCTACCTTCAGCTACATTACCATCCGGTCTTTGGATAATGCTTTCCAAAACCCGCTTTCTGGCTTTTGGTTCAATTCCGACTAACCGAACATACTCGCCGGTGTGTGAAGCTACACAAGCTTCCAAAGCGGAAATTACTTCTTTTTCATTACTGGAAGCAATGGGAGTGCAACTTTGCCAAGAACCGGTACGGAACCGTCTTTTATCTACGTGTTCCATGCCAATTTTGTAACCACCAGCTAAAAGTTGGCGTACTTGCTCGATCGCTTCACCACTTAATGTAGAACTGCCACTATAGCTACTAGCACTCGAATAAC
The DNA here is from genome assembly GCF_050875635.1 of Tolypothrix sp. VBCCA 56010. Lineage (NCBI taxonomy): Bacteria > Bacillati > Cyanobacteriota > Cyanophyceae > Nostocales > Tolypothrichaceae > Tolypothrix > Tolypothrix sp. VBCCA 56010. The sequence continues at coordinate 11,423 of NZ_JBPAOH010000153.1, read as the reverse complement.
TGGCACTTTTTACACCCAGCTTAGGTGTTGTACCATTTTGAACAACACCATCCGGTCTTTGGATAATAGTTTCTAATACGCGGCGTTTGCCTTTGGGGTCAATACCAAATAGGCGAACAAACTCACCACTGTGTTCGGCTAGACAGCTTTCTAAGGCAGCGATCGCTTCACTCGTAGAATTAGTTGCGATCGGACTACAGCTAGCCCACGATCCAGTACGGAACCGCCGCGCATCTACATGTTCCGTACCAATTTTATACCCTTGTTCTAAAAGATGCCGCACTTGTTGCACCGTTTCAGAACTCAAGTTAGAAGATACTGATCCGTTGCCGCTGTAGCCATTACTGCCGTTGGTTTTATATGAACTAGTCATTTCATTCCGAATGTTTTTAATACATTTGTTATCCGCAGCACAGAGATAACCCGATCTCAGTGCTTGATTTATACCTACCACATGATGAGAAAATTCCCTATCCTGAACTTGCACATCTGGTAAGCGATCGGCTTGTTGCTGGTTAGTAATTATCGCTCCCGAAGGCACATATTTTCCCGCTGGAATTTCTACATCTTGAATCAAAGCGTGCATCATAACGATGCAACCATTTCCTACCCTGGCGTTAAACACCGTGGAGCGAAAACCAATAAAGCACTCGTCCCCTACGTATGCAGGTCCGTGAATTAAAGCCATGTGGGTAATGGAAGCATTCTTGCCAATCCATACCGAGTAGGAATTGTCATCATCACCAATTATTCTGCCTTGCTCTAACCCGTGAATCACAACACCATCTTGAAGATTGGTGTTCTCACTGATATTGAAAGGCGTACCTTCATCAGCTCTAATTGAAGTTCCCGGAGCGACAATTACATTCGCACCAATCCGCACGTCCCCAATAACGTTAGAAAATGGATGGATATACGCTGTTGGATCTATATTTGGCTCTGCCAAATTTCTTGACCACGGGGTTGGGGGAGCCGCTGTGCTGCGGACTGCCATTCTAGATTCCTCCTAACTTAAGCTTTTTGTCATTTGTTGGTAGTTAGTTGTTGGTGAACCCCCGCAACGCAGTGGTTCCCCCCGTTGAGTGCAAGTGGTTCTCCCGTTGGGTAGTTAGTTGTTGGTGAACCACTGCGCTATCGCGCTCTGCCGACTTGAAGCAAGTGGTTCTCCCGTTGGGTAGTTAGTTGGAGCGTTGTTGGTTGACAAAAAATTCCTACCACTAACCACTATCTACTAACCACTATCTACGCTCCCACGCTCCCACTGACTCTTGACTACCGATATTGGTCTTTTTTGCCGTAAACAAGGCGATCTTCAACGTAAACTGTATCAATTATCGCCACTACCGCTGCATCTACCGGACGCTGTTCGTTCCCTAGAACTTGACGTGCCGCACTGCCACGACTGATAAGTACCCACTCATCTAATCCAGCACCGACACTATCAGCTGCCACCTCATATTCTGGCAAAATTTGTCCTTCTTCATTTATTAACTGCAACAACAGTAGTTTGACACCTCTAAGACTTGGGTCTTTTTGTGTACTAACTACTGTGCCGCGAACTTTAGCAAGTTGCATTGTACTCGTTACGGTCTTCTGCCGAAGGGACGAATGGCGTTAACATTCTCCCGGAATTGCTCTACGTCTTCTGTATAACGAATTGGTAGGACATATTCCAGGTTCTCGTGCGGACGAGCAATGATGTGAGTAGATAGAACTTGTCCCCCATTAACTCGCTTGACTGATTCAACTCCCGCTCCTACCGAAGCTTGCACTTCTGATACATCTCCCCGGACAATCACGGTAACGCGACCACTACCGATTTTCTCATAACCTACTAGGGTGACGCGGGCGGCTTTCACCATTGCGTCAGCAGCTTCCACTACTGCTGGAAAACCTAGCGTTTCTACCATTCCTACTGCGATTGACATGCTTTTTTAATCCTTAATTAAGTTTCACTTCGATGAACACAAACAGCTACGCTTGCTGACAACTCGTCAATAGATGCGTGATGCCTGTTTAACTAGTGCAGCACTACAAAAATAATTAGACAGTCATAAACAGACAAAAAAGTAGTTTTTATAAGCATTTCTGCCTTCTGCTTTCCGACTTCTGCCTTGAGCAATCGCTGCCTTCTAGCTTTTAAGTGCGAAACTGTTCTACAGCCTCGGTGTATCGAATCGGCAATACATATTCTAGGTTTTCGTGGGGACGAGCAATGATGTGTGTAGACAGCACTTCACCGCCATTTACTCTTCTGGCTGCTTCAACCCCAGCTGCAACCGAAGCTTGTACTTCAGACACATCTCCTCTCACAATTACGGTGACGCGAGCGCTACCGATTTTCTCATAGCCTACCAAGGTGACACGAGCGGCTTTAACCATCGCGTCCGCAGCTTCTACTACTGCCGGAAAGCCTTTTGTTTCAATCATCCCAACTGCAATTGGCATCGCAGAACTCCTCAAAAATTAATGCAATTACTTGTCTTGTGGAAAATATTTACGGGAATGCTCAGTTTGAGCTGTAAAAGCATTTCCGTTATTAAGCATAGAAAAGCTTTGCGTTTCTGGCAATATAAATTACTATAATAGTTTATGATAAGATAGTTTTAAAATTCTTAATATAAATTTATGTGGCGATCTCAGCAATTAAATTACACAGATTGCTAGAGCAACCACTTATGTTTTATAATTTTTTAATTACATTTGTTCAATATCAGTTCATAAAGACTGCTATTCCTTGTGCTTAAGAATGACTTGCATTGTTTGAGCTTTTGCTACGGCTGTGTTTTGTCCAATTTTGTTGTATATTTAAGTCCGGCGATAAAAATAGATAAAATTATTTAATATATAATATAAAGAGGGGATATAAAATTAAAATATAGGAATATAGAAATAAATTAAAATGATGTAGTTTCAAATTTAAATTATTAAATAATAGATTTTTATTTAGGTAAATGTAAAGTACAAGATAAGAAAGATATTAGATTTCCATTAAATATGTTGAATGTAAAAAATAAGGAATAATAATTCGTCAAAGGAAATTTAAATGAATCAGATTCTCTTCTCAACAAGTTGGTGGTTGCCTCTTTATGGCTTAGTAGGCGCGATTTTAACTTTGCCGTGGGCAATGGGAATAATTCGGCGTACGGGACCTAGACCAGCAGCATATTTAAACATATTGACGACTGTATTGGCTTTTATCCACAGTCTATTTGTATTTATAGATATCTGGAATAGAGAACCGGAAACATTTACCATCGCCTGGTTTTCGGCAGCAGATTTTGACTTATCCTTTGCCTTAGACATTTCACCAATAAGTATTGGGACATCAGTTTTAATCACGGCATTAAGTCTGTTAGCACAGATTTATGCCTTAGGTTACATGGAAAAAGATTGGGCACTCGCTCGTTTCTTTGCGATGATGGGATTTTTTGAAGCAGCGTTGAGTGGTTTAGCCATCAGTGACTCGTTGTTTCTCAGCTATGCTTTGTTAGAAGTCTTAACCCTTTCCACTTACTTGCTGGTAGGATTTTGGTATGCTCAACCTTTGGTAGTGACAGCAGCGCGAGATGCGTTTCTCACCAAACGAGTAGGAGATTTATTGCTGCTGATGGGAGTAGTAACGCTTTCCACCTTAGCTGGTAGTTTGAACTTTTCCCATTTATATGAATGGGCGCAAACGGCAAACTTAAATCCGTTAACATCAACTTTACTCGGTTTAGCATTGATAGCAGGACCAGCTGGTAAATGCGCTCAATTTCCCTTGCATTTGTGGTTAGACGAAGCGATGGAAGGTCCCAACCCAGCTTCGGTAATGCGGAACTCATTGGTAGTAGCGGGTGGTGCGTATCTACTATTTAAACTTCAGCCGATTTTAGCGCTTTCGCCAGTTGCTTTAAACGCTTTGATAATCATGGGTACAGTTACAGCAATAGGCGCAAGCTTAGTGTCTCTTGCCCAAACAGATATTAAGCGGGCATTATCCCATTCTACCAGTGCCTACATGGGATTAGTATTTTTGGCGGTAGGTTTGCAGCAAGGAGGTGTCGCCTTAATGTTGCTGTTGACTCATGCGATCGCTAAAGCACTATTATTCATGAGTTCGGGTTCGGTCATATTCACCACCCACAGCCAAGACTTAACAGAAATGGGCGGTTTGTGGTCGCGGATGCCGGCAACCACTACAGCTTACGTCGTCGGTTCAGCCGGATTGGTATCGCTACTGCCATTAGGAAGTTTTTGGGCGATGCTGTCATGGGCTGATGGCTTTGTAGCGATTAACCCTTGGGTGATTGGTGTATTGTTAATAGTTAACGGCTTAACAGCATTAAATTTGACACGAGTCTTTCGATTGGTGTTTTGGGGTGAAGCGCAACAAAAGACCCGTCGCACCCCAGAAGTCGGTTGGACAATGGCATTTCCAATGGTATCTTTGATAATAGTGACGCTGTTAGTACCCGTGATGCTACAGCAATGGTATCTGCTACCAACTTGGGAAAGTGTCAACTGGTATGTAGTGTTGCTATTAGTTTCATCTACCTTGGCTGGGGTAGCTACAGGATGTACAATTTACCTGCACAAAGGTTGGTCAAGATCAACAGTACTCGCTTGGAGATTAGTGCAAGATTTATTGGGTTATGACTTTTATATTGACCGAATTTACCGATTGACAGTAGTAGGTGCAGTAGCGCTACTTTCGAGGATTTCTGCTTGGAGCGATCGCTACATAGTTGATGGTTTAGTTAACCTAGTCGGCATTGCCACAATTTTTAGCGGACAAACCTTAAAATACAGCATTTCCGGTCAATCGCAAGGATATATGTTAACTATCCTTGCGGTCGTCAGCGTGCTAGGGTTTTTCATTAGCTGGTCATTAGGTCTATTGGATAAGTTGCCCTTTTAAAAGTTAACAGTCCGAAGGGCATGGGGCAATGGGCAATGGGCAATGGGCAATGGGCAATGGAAATTGAGAATCAATTATTAATCTCTTTTTCATGCCCCATGACGGCAGGTGCTACAACGGAGGGAACCTCCAAGGGCGCACTGCCTCCCCCATGCCCCATGACGGCAGGTGCTACAACGGAGGGAACCTCCAACGGCGCACTGCCTCCCCCATGCCCCATGCCCCATTCCCCCTTCCCCTTAAATAGTTTGTGTCTATGCTTAGTGCTTTAATTTTGCTGCCGTTGTTCGGTGCGGCTTTAATTGGGTTTTTGCCCATAGCCATGAATGGGAAAATTTCCCGTGGGATAACTTTGGTTTTTAGTGCGATCGCTTTTTTGTGGACAATTGTACTAGCTATTCAGTTTAATCCCGGACAAGTGACGCAACAGTTTGCAGAGTTCATCCCTTGGGTAGATGTTTTAGGCTTAAACTATAACCTAGGAATAGACGGTTTGTCTATGCCCTTGCTGCTGTTAAATGGACTTTTGACTTGTATTGCCATTTACAGTAGCGATGAATCTTTGCATCGTCCTCGGTTTTATTACTGTTTACTATTGCTGTTAAATGCTGGGGTGGCTGGAGCCTTTTTAGCACAGGATTTACTGCTATTTTTCCTATTTTACGAGTTGGAATTGATTCCCCTGTATTTGCTAATTGCGATTTGGGGTGGACAACAGCGCGGTTATGCAGCGACAAAATTTTTAATTTATACCGCTTTATCGGGAATTTTGATTTTAGCAAGTTTCCTCGGTTTGGTTTGGTTGAGTCATGCGCCAAGTTTTGCTTTGGCAAGCTTGAATGCGAAAGCGCTACCGTTGGCAACACAAATTTTATTGCTAGCCGGGATTTTGATAGGTTTTGGAATTAAAATTCCTTTAGTTCCTTTTCATACTTGGTTGCCAGATGCTCACGTCGAAGCTTCCACACCGATATCTGTATTGTTAGCTGGTGTGTTGTTGAAGTTGGGAACTTACGGCTTACTGCGGTTTGGCATGAACTTGTTACCAGAAGCTTGGAGTTATTTGGCTCCTTGGTTGGCGATTTGGGCAGTAGTGAGCGTGCTTTATGGTGCATCGTGCGCGATCGCCCAAAAAGATATGAAAAAAATGGTAGCATACAGTTCTATTGGTCACATGGGCTACATTTTATTAGCTGCTGCTGCCGCTACACCTTTAAGCGTGTTGGGAACAGTTATGCAAATGGTCAGCCACGGCTTGATTTCTGCACTGCTGTTTTTGCTGGTGGGCATTGTGTATAAAAAAGCTGGAAGCCGGGATTTAGACGTGCTTAAAGGACTTTTGAATCCAGAACGAGGAATGCCTGTAATTGGTAGCTTAATGGTTTTGGGCGTAATGGCTAGCGCAGGTATACCGGGAATGGTCGGGTTTATTTCCGAGTTTATTATCTTTCGTGGCAGTTTCCCGGTTTTTCCGGTGCAAACCTTGCTATCAATGATTGGTACAGGCTTAACCGCAGTATACTTCTTGCTTTTGGTAAACCGTGCCTTTTTTGGACGCTTATCTGTGCAAGTGATGAATTTGCCTCGCGTATATTGGAGCGATCGCCTTCCATCTGTGGTATTAGCAATCTTAATTGTGATTTTGGGAATTCAACCTGCTTGGTTAATACACTGGACTGAACCAACCATCACCGCAATGGTCAATGCCCAAAACGTAGTCGCAATATCTCCAGACAAAATCAAAGGTAATTGAGAAATGGATAGTTGTTAGTGGTTAGTGGGGCATGGGGCATGGGGCATGGCGCATGGGGCATGGCGAGTGGAAAAAGAATTATTACCCATTACTCATTCCCAATGCCCATTGCCCAATGCCCAATGCCCACTAACAACTAACAACCAACAACCAACAACCAACAACTAACAACCAACAACCAACAACTAACAGCAATGGTAACTATTACAAAGAAGCTTGCCAACCATCCTCTTTTTAACTATATTCAACTTCTCCAAAAAGGAGAACCATTACTTCCTGACAATCCCGAAAACGTATTAGAAGTAGTCGGCATTCTCAAAAGTTATGGCGTAGTTTTAGATGCTTACTCCAAAAATCTCATCTACATTGCCGAAAATCAATATTTAGTATTTTTTCCCTTTTTTAAATACTTTAATGGCGAGATTACTCTAAATAAATTACTACGTCATTGGTCGCATGACAGAATCAACTTTGAATATGCTGAATATTGCATGAAAGCTATGCTTTGGCATGGTGGCGGAGGGTTAGATGAATATTTAGATTCAGCAGAATTTGAAGAAAGAGCCAAAGCTGTTATTGATGCCAAATTTAAAAAGAATCCTTTGATGATGGGAGTTAACCAACTATTTCCTGATTTCTTAACAGAACAGTTGCGCGTAACTTCTTACTATACTGGTTTGGGTCAGTTTTGGCGAGTCATGGCTGATATGTTTCTCAGTTTATCAGACCTTTACGACCAAGGCAAAATTAAATCGATTCCTCAAGTTGTAGATCATATTAAAGGGGAGTTGGTAGCAAATGCAAATAAGCCAATTACCTACGCTGTGAAACTGCGGGATAAAGTTTATGAAATTATTCCCCAAAGCGTTGGTTTAACCTTTTTGGCAGATACGGCAATTCCTTATGTCGAGGCAGTTTTCTTTCGAGGAACGCCTTTTCAGGGGACAGTTTCATATAATGCTCAAGCTTATCAAATTCCGGCAGATCAAGCAAGATTTCAATATGGTGCTTTGTATGCCGATCCGTTGCCCATTGGTGGTGCGGGTATTCCTCCCACATTGTTAATGCAGGATATGCGTCACTTTCTGCCAGAGTATTTGCACGAAGTTTATCGTCGCAGTCGCAGAGGTGAAGATGATTTGCGGGTACAAATTTGCATGAGTTTCCAAAAATCGATGTTTTGTGTGACTACAGCAACGATTTTAGGATTAATGCCTCATCCTTTGGATAGCCAAAATCCAGATGAGCAAAATGCTAATCAAGTTTATTTAGCAAAGTGGATGGATAGGCTACAAAATTCGCGCTTGTTGAATGTTAATGAGTAGTTTTTAGGATAGAGAAAATAGATTACGCTTCCGGTTCAATGCCCAGCGATGTCTAACGACAAGCCGCTTTGCGTCTACGCAACTGGGCAGCCAAGCGATCGGCTTTTTGACGTTCTTGCTCGGCTTTTTCATCACCACTAGATTAATTGCAGTCATAGGGCTACTACCCTCGCGTTCTTTGTGAGGTTTGTTTTTTAGTTTAGCAATAGAGGCAGGAAAAGAGCGATCGCTAGCAAACACCGCAGGCATCGCACTTCTATCAGTCAAGTCAAAATCGAGTTATAATTCTTCAATCTCGAAACTTGGTTCACCTGGATAAAACTCATTATCCACAATTTGCTCAAAGCTATAATTACATTCTGACGGAAAGGTTTTCAGAGGTAAATTAGTTTCTCCCATTGCTAAATCCCTAGCATTTTCATAAGCTGACTGTAAAGTATCTGGCAAGTAAGATTTTAGACTTGGATTCTCTACTAATAATTTGATAATTTCACGTCGCTGCAAGCGAATAGTTGCTAAAAAGCTACGAATCCGCCGTTCTGGTTGATACTGCCATTTAAGTAAATGTCCTAGTAACACGCTCAGACGATTTCTCAATTCCTGGCGTTGTTGTTTCCTTAATGATTCTATTTCCTCAAGCAAATTTGGCAAGTCAATTTTGCTCCACTCTTTGTGACGAAGTAACTCAGCTTGTTCTTGCGTCCAGGCGTAGAAGTCTGTTTCGTAGAGATTGGACATTTTAATTGCCTGTGTTGCTAAAAATAGAGTAACAAAAAAGTGTGAAAGCCTAAAGTTTATTTGAGAGTTTACTTTGTAAATTATCGGGTGTGGGGAAGGCGATCGCTTATCTTATATTCTCCACCCATAGAAGATTACTTATATAAGTACTGCTTAAAAGCGCGTTGTAAAATTTTTCATCTGCTGTCACCATCTGGCATCGTTGCGTAATCCCAAGTGCTAAGTATAAACTGTCATACACTGCTCGATCTGTCTCAAGGGCAATATCTAAAGCTAGTGGCATCAACGGTTGAGATAAATACACTTCTATAGGAAATGCATTTAAATCTGCTAAGGTTTGTCTTGCATTGTCAGCAGTATCTTCTTTACGACGCACTCGCTTCCACAAGACATTTCCTAATTCTGGGTAAAAAAAATCTGGAGCTAAAAAAGTATGGTCACTTGCCAGTAAACGCCTAGCTGCATCAGAATACACTTCAGGCACAAACCATTTTATGGCAATGCTAGCATCTAAAACATACTAACTCACCGTTCTCTGTCCTCGCGGATGAGTTCAGTACTGTCACTGAAAGTTTTTCCTGCATACCTTACCTGAGCGCGTGCTACGGCTTCTCTAGCTTTTTCTATATCACCGCCACTGTGGTAATGTGTCGCTTGTTCAGATGCTTGCTGTAGGATATATTTTAATTCTTCTTGCAAAGAGCGACCGTGCTGTTTAGCGAGAGTTTCCAGCTTTTGCAAGATGATGGGGTCTAAGTCTTCAACTAATACTTGAGCCATACTTGACTTGAATTGTAGGAACACTCTTGTTGAGATTATAGCAAGCGATCGCCTCTGTGCCCTTGATAATGAAAGCAACTGCAATAAAAAGCTTTATAAAGATTGGATGTTTGCTGTTTGGCTGAAAAGCGATCGCTTGCTCAAGCTGCCAAAATTTTCTTATGTGATAATTTATGCAGATATTTTGGGAGTTGCAGATGTGGCTTGGGTAGCAGGTAAGCAATTGCAAGGTGGAAAATACACCATTGAAAGAGAGTTGGGACGGGGACGCTTTGGCATCACTTATTTGGTAAGAAATAGGGATGTCGATCGCCTAGTCATTAAAACCTTAAATGATGACCTGCTCAGATCCCTTACCCAGCAGGAAAGCGAACGCTTGGAGACGATGTTTTGGCAAGAGGCGGTAAAACTTACTCGATGTAAGCATAAGCATATTGTACAGGTTGCAGAACCTTTTAAGGAAGGAGATCATTGGTGTCTGCTAATGGAATATGTGGATGGGGTGAGTTTAGCCGATCGTGGCAAACAAATACTTTCAGAACAAGAAGCACTACGTTACATTCAGCAAATTGGGGAAGCTTTAATAGTTGTGCATGAGAATCGCTTGATTCATCGGGATGTGCATCCAGGAAATATCTTTTTGCGGGTGCGAGATGCACAAGCTGAAGCGGTGCTGATCGATTTTGGTTTAGCTCTGGATTTTGACCATATTTTAACCACAAACCGAACTAAGGAAACTTCTGAGGGATTTACACCCCCTGAGCTTTACGCTCAAAGTATACCAACAGGGGCATATAGCGATATTTATTCTTTGGCAGCTACTTTATATGTACTTGTAACAGGACAAACACCTGTCAGTGCGCTGAAACGTAAGATTGACAACGCTCGTTTAGTGGAACCGAAAGACTTGAATAATTTGGTTAGCGATCGCACAAACCGCGCAATTTTAACTGGTATGAAGCTAAATCCACAGCAGCGATCGCAGTCAATGCGGGAATGGCTTGATTCTCTAGGGTTAACTGGAGAAGTTCCCCAACCTGAACCTCCTGTAGTTGCTGAACCCAGATCAATCAATTGGACACATATTATAGCGGCGATCGCTGCGATTGGAGCCTTACTCTCAGGCATTGCTGCTTTGATTGCTAATTTTAAAACATCTACTCCGCCGTCTCATACCGCACCCTCACAGTCTCCCAGTCCGTCATCTACCAAAACACCGTAGAATTAGCTAAACTTTCATTAGGATGCTGGGATTAAAGTAATTTTTTAAGTATTTTCTTCTATTTAGAGGTATTCATGCCTTGGACAGAAGGACAACTATTGCAAGGTGGCAAATATGTAATTGGGGAAGTCCTGGGACAGGGTGGATTCGGGATTACTTACAAAGCATTTCATGTTGAGCTAAACCAGACGGTTGTTATCAAGACACCCAATGAATATCTCAGCCATGATCCGGAGTATGAAAAGTACATAGAGCGATTTAAGCGAGAAGGGCAGACACTAGCACGGTTATCTCAAGACCCCCATCCTCATATTGTGGGAGTAATTGACTTGTTTAGAGAAGGTAGCACTCATTGCCTGGTAATGGACTTTGTGCCGGGAGAAAATTTATTTGAGGCAGTCAGACGCAGGGGAGCGTTACCAGAAGCAGAGATTGTGCCTTGTATTCGTCAGATTGGGGAAGCCTTGATGGTAGTACATCAGGCAGGGCTAGTACACCGAGATGCCCACCCCGGAAACATCATGCTGCGGAGTAATGGCAAAGCGGTTCTGATTGACTTTGGCATTGCTAAAGAACTTGTACCTCAAACTTTGAGTTCAAGTGCGATTCGTTGAGTGAGGAATCACGGTTAAGTCCGTAAATAATCACTCCAACCCCCTTTGGGTTGAACTCCAGACAGGATGGAGGTGCAAGCCCTCCCTC